>DASZZN010000044.1 GCA_035544955.1 Candidatus Dormiibacterota bacterium | reverse complement strand
GTGACCGTGCCGCTCGTTGCCACCGGGCCGATGTTGCTCACCAGCAGCTGGTAGGTGTTGGTCGTCCCCCGCACGAAGGGATCGGTGTGGCTCTTGGTGATGGTCAGGTCAGGAGCCTGCCCATTGACGGTTGCGCTCGAGGAATCGTTGCCCGCGTTGGGGTCGGGCTCGTTCTGGAACGTCTTGGTCGCCGTGTTGATGAGGGCGCCAGTCGCGGTCACCCTCGCGATCAGCGAGAGCGTGACCGAGCTGCCACTCGCGATGGCGCCGATGTTCCATACACCCGTGCCGCTGGTGTAGGTGCCCTGCGAGGGAACGGACGAGACATACGTCAGCCCGGCCGGCAGCGGATCGGACACCAGGACACCGGTCGCATTCGATGGCCCGAAGTTGCTCGCCGTGATCGTGAAGGTGACGTTCGAGCCGACCGTGACCGTCCCGCTGCTGGCGATCTTTGTGACCCCGACATCGGCTTGTGAGGTGATGGTCGTCGAATCGGAGGCGGAGTCGTTGGCGGTGTTGATCTCGTTGCCTCCGGCGACCGTCGCGGTATTGACGAGGGGAGTGGTCGCTGCCTGGCTAACCGAGACGGCGATCGTGATCACCGGATACGAGGCGCCGGCGCCCAGCGCATCGGAACGGGTGCAGGTGACGGCCTGGCCCGCGACGCCACACGTCCAACCCGTCCCTGACGCCGCCGACGGCGCGAGTCCGGCGGGCAGCGTATCGGAGACGGTCACCAAACCGCTGGAGGCGGCGGCTCCGATGTTGCTGACCGTCACGCTGTAGTTACCGGTTGATCCGCGGACAAACGATCCGACGTGCGACTTGGCGATCGTGAGGTCCGGCGCCTGGCCCGTGATCGTCACGCTCGCGCTGTTATTCGCGGCAACGGGGTCGGTCTCGTTTTCCGCCGTCTTGGTCGCGGTGTTGGTGAGAGAACCCGTCGCCGTCACGGTTGCGGTCAGGGCCAAGGTGACGGAGGCGCCGCTCGCGATCGCGCCGATGTTCCAGACGCCGGTGCCGCTGGTGTAGGTGCCCTGGCTGGGCGTCGCCGAGACGAACGCGAGCCCGGACGGAAGCGGATCCGTGATCTGCACGCCGGTGGCGTCAGACGGCCCATTGTTGGTGACCGTGACCGTGAACGTGACGTTGGATCCGACCACGACCGTGCCGCTGCTGGCGATCTTGGCCACCGCGATGTCGGCCCTCGAGACCACGTTGGTCAGGTCCGTTGCGGTGTCGTTCGCCGTGTTCACCTCGCCACCTCCGGAAACGGTGGCGGTGTTGGTCACCGTGCTGGCGGCCGACTGGAGGACGTTGACGGTGATCGAGATCACCGGGAAGGATCCGTTGAACGCGACCACCGCCGTGCTGGTGCAGGTCACGGTCTGCGCGACGATCCCGCAGGTCCAGCCTGCACCCGACGCCGCCGTCGGGGTCAGCCCAGCTGGCAGCGTGTCGGTCACGGTGCTCGTGCCGCTGGTGGCGGTGCCTCCGAGGTTGCTCACGGTCAATGCATAGGTGCCGGTGCTTCCGCGAACGAATGGATCGGTGTGACTCTTCGCAATGGTGAGGTCCGAGGTGCAGGACGCACCCGAGCCGGCGCCAGGGATGCTGCCCGCCGTGATGATCGCGCTGGTCCCGCCGGCGCCCGGCGTCGCGCCGAACGCCGCGAGGTCCGTCGTGGTAGTTCCATTGATCCCGCCAAGAACACTGACCGTGGTTGGCGCGCTGGTCGTGAGGACGACGCCGCCGCCACCACCACCACCGGGGCCGTGGTAGTTGACGCCACCGCCACCGGCCGAGACCGGCCACGCGTTGGCACCCACACCACCACGCGCGTTGATGGTGAGACCGGCCAGGCCGCCGGTCTGCGTGACGACGACCACGCTCCCACCCGAGCCACCGCCACCGCCGCCATCGTTGTCCGGTACCACGCCCGTTCCGCCGTTTGCGGTGAGGGTGCCCGCGCCGGTGACGCTGCCGGTGCGGATCATGACGATTCCGCCGCCGCTGCCGCCACTACTCGCGTTGGCGATCGCGCCGGAGTTGTTTCGCGTCCCTGCGCCGCCACCGGCCCCGGCCGTCACGCGCGCGGCGGTTGCGGGAAAGGCGCTGCCGCCGAAGCCGCCCATTGCGATGTTCGTGTTCCAGGAGTTACCACCCATACCGCCCGCGCCACCGTTCGCCCCGCCGCCACCACCGGTGTTCTGGTCATTCGCGGCCGGATTGGGATCGGTGCCACCGCCGCCCGCCGTCGCGGGGGCGCCGCGGGCGGTGCTGCCATTGGGATAGCCGTCGACGAGGTTGTTCGCGGTCGCGCCGGTCAGCGAGTTGAAGACGTATTGCGGCGTCCCGGCGATGCCCTCGCCTTTCTGAGCATGAAAAGGGTTGGCGCTGAGGTTCACGTAATCGGTGCCGGTCCCGCCCGCCCCGCCGGCCAGCTGCCGGCCGAGCCCGCCGCGGAAGCCGCCCTGGCTGACGCTCACGGCCGCGCCGTTCAGATTGAGCGCGCCGTCGACGTCGAAGACGAGCACCCCGCCGGTCGACCCGTTGAAGGGGGCGGCGGTCAGACCGGCGGTGAGGGTCGCCGCGACATACTGCGGCACCCGGATCACCTGAAAGTCGCGCTGGCCCTGCGTCGCCGTGGGTGCCGCTTGCGTGTAGGTGTTGATCAGCGGGCTGCTGACGGTCAGGCTGCCTCCAGCGAGCGGGACCGCACTCGTCGCAACCGCGTATTCGTAGAGGCCGGCGCTGTTGAGGGCGGTCCAACCGGTCGCCGGATCACCCGCGACGCCGTCACCGTAGGCGCCGGTGTTGGTCGAATTGATGGCGGCGTCCTGCATCTGGATGACTAGGACCAGGTCGCCGATCGCGATCGGCGACGCGGCGCCGGTTGCCGCCCCCAGTGTGATCGCGCCTGCCCCCGACGCCGTGCCGCTGCCGGGGTAATAGGTGTTGATGACGCCGTTGAGGGTGGCCGTGCCGTCGCGTCCGGGCGTCGCACATTGCCCGGCCGACTCGGCCGGGATCGACGGAACGACGACGGCGATAACGGCGGCCGCCAGCAAAAGGGCGAGAGTCCCCCCGCGGTGGCCCAGGCGGGCCATGTCGGTAACTAAACGCAGGCGAACGGCAAAAGCCGTCGCCTAGGCAGCCCGACTCCGGCATCCTTACTATGTGCTGACGGCGGTCAACTGGCGCCGGAACCTGGCCGCCCTCTGGCTGGCTGAGTTCACCGCCATCCTGGGTTTCTCCTTCGCCTTCCCGTTTCTGCCCCTGTTCCTCCACCAGGAGCTGCACATTCCCAACGGCCCGCAACTGTCCTTTTGGACCGGAATTGCCGCCAGCGCGACCGGGTTTGCGCTGGCCCTGACCAGCCCGATCTGGGGCAGGCTGGCCGATCGCTATGGCCGCAAACCGATGCTGGTACGCGCCATGATCGGCGGCGGCATCTCAGTGGGCCTGATGGGCCTGGCGCAATCGGCCCTACAACTGACGGTGCTTCGTGGGGTCCAGGGCGCGAGTTCGGGGACGGTCGCCGCGGCCACCGCGCTGGTCGCGACCGAGACGCCCGCGCCGCACCTCGCCTGGGCGCTGGGGATCCTCAGCTCCTCCATCTCGCTGGGAAGCGCCGTTGGGCCCGCCGCCGGTGGCCTGGCCGCCAACCTGATCGGGTTGCGGGCGATCTTCCTTGCCGGCGGCACGATGCTGCTGCTGGCGGCGGTGCCCGTGCTGCTCCTGGTCCGGGAGAGCCCCCGGCGGATGGCACGCGCGGCCGCGCCGCGCACCATGGAGGTGCTTCGCCTGGCGCGAGCCGGAACGGTAGGCGCCCTTGCCGTGCTGATCGTCGCCCAGGGGTTGCAGCAGACGAGTTACGGCGCTGCGCAGCAGCTTGTGGTCCTGCGTCTGATCGACCTCACCGGTGCGAAGCAGGCACAGGCCTTGACCGGTGTCACGTTTGCCGCCGGCGGGATTGCGACGGCGCTGGCCTCGCTGACGTATCACCGTCTCCTGCGGCGAACGAGTTACCGGAGGCTGATCACCGTCGGCGCGCTGTTGCTGGGGCTGTCGCTGCTCGGCGCGGCGGGTGCCGCCAGCACCCCCCTCGTGATCGCCGGGTTCGTCGCCGCCAGCTTTTTCAGCGGCGCCCTGGGCCCGGCGTTCGGGGCGATGACCGGACTCGAGGCGCCGGCCATCGTGCAGGCGACCGTCTTCGGCGTCGTGTCGAGCGCGATCGCCCTGGGTTTCGGCCTCGGCCCGCTGCTCGGTGGCATCGTCGCCTCGGTCGCCGGCATTCGGGCCGGCCTCATCGTCGCCGCCGCCATTGCCCTCGTTCTCGCGGCGCTGGTCGGCCTTCGGGCCCGCGAGCCGCGGGCACACTTCCACCCCTGAACGTCTCAAAACGCTCGCATGGCACTAGAGCGCCGCTCGCATGGGCCGACGGGCCCGCCCGCAAGTCGGGGAGGGCGTATGAGGGGCACGATCGCCAGCCCGTGCCATTTTGGCCGTTACGGCATTGGTACGAATAGAGATGGGCACGGACTGGGAGCGCATGCAGGGCCAGGGCGGCGCGTATCTCGTCGAGCGGGCCGCCGCCGTGCTCAAGAATGGCCGGCTCACCCCGCTCGCGCTCGGCCTCGTCGAGGCGGAGGCCCAGCGGCTGAAGTTCATCCTCAACGAGGAGATCGCCAGACTCGAGCCGGCGGGTGAGCTGACGCCGGCGGCGATTGACGCCCTGAGGACGCATTACCAGGCTCGGCTTGACGCCGCCCAGAACGTGCTCGCTGCGGCTCGAGGAATGGTGGCAACAGCCCCCACCACCCTACCCTCCCCCGCGAGCCGGGGAGGGAAAGAGGCTCCTCAAGCGGAAAGGGAGATTCATCAGCCCGAGCTTCCGGCTGCTGTCGTGCCTCGGCCGACGGCTGCTGCACTTCCGCCCGCGGCTCCCAGCCGGTCGCTGCGAGAGTTCTTCGCCGATCGCAGCATCCTGATCCTCTCCTATGTCGGCGCCTTCCTCCTGATCGTGGCGACCCTGCTCTTCGAGCTCTCGGCGTTCACTGCCGTCGATAGCACGGCTCGGTTTGTGGGCGTACTCGTCCTCAACCTCGTCTTCGGTGTCGCCGGCTGGATCTGCTTCCGGTTGCCCATGATGCGACTGGTCGGCCGGACCTACATCGCCATCGCGGCGCTCATGGTGCCGCTGACCTTCATCGCCGCCTGGGTCTTCCTCCTGCTGCAGCAGTACGGTCTTTCGCGTGACCTCGCGATCGCCATCGCCGCGGCCTCGTGTGCGCTCCTTTACGGGGCGCTCGCCGTCAATCTCGAGTCGAAGGGCTACGCGCTGCTCAGCCTGCTCGCGCTCGCGGTTGCCTGGGATGCTGCCCTCGACCTCGTCGACGCCGGGCGCTGGCGAGGGTCACTGCTGACCCCCGCTGCCGGCGTCTACCTCGTCATCGCCCACCGGTCGGGGCGTTTCTCGAGATTTCATGCCGCCTTCTCACGGCTTGCGGACTGGGCGATCCACGTGACCGCTCTCGGCGCGATCGCCGCGACCGCGATCTCCGCCATCGATCTACCGGTCCGCGACCAGTGGCAGATCGTGGCAGTGACCGCGGCCTTGGTGACCATCCTCTATGTCGCGTACGGGTTGCAGACAAAGCGCGCGGAAGGCGGCGCCGTGGCGATGCTTTTCCTCGCTGTCGCATGGGTGGCCGCGCTCAACATCATCGACCTCGAGCCGCTCACGGGTCTGTTGCTCACGCCGCTGATCGCCATCTATATCCTCGCGACCTATCGCTCGCGGCGGATTCCCGGCGTTGACGTCGTGCTCGCGACCTGGGGTGAGTCCTTCATTCACCTGGCGGCTGTGCTGGCGTTGCTATGGACCGCCTACTCGGCCACCACCGTCTTCAGCGGTTCTCCCGATCAGGCGTGGCTGATCGCCGCGGCGTCGCTGGCCATCGTCGCGCTGCTGTATGCGTGGTATGCCACGCTGTCCGCGCAGCGCTATGGCGGGTTGGCGGCGATGGTTGCGCTGGGCCTCGCGTGGTTCTGCCTTCTCAATGGCACGGAGATCTGGCCGTGGCGCGGCCTGGCCTTCACGCCGGTCATGGCCTTCTACATCGTGGTCGCCTCGCGGCGCCCGGTGATCCGCAACCTTTTCGCTTCCGAACCGGAGCTGTTGATCACCGGTGCTGCAGGCGTCGCGGCGGGATGGTCGATCTACGCGACCGCAACGATGGCCGATCCATCCGCCGGATCAGCGTGGTACCCGACGACGGCGGGGTTGACAGTGATCGCGGTCCTCTACGGACTTGACGCACACCTCCGTGGCGATCGGCTTGCGCCGGCGCTCAGCCTGGGCGCGCTCGTCGGCGCCTGGATCGCCGACGTGATGCTCTTGCAGCTCGGTGATTGGCGCGGTCTCGCGCTCACACCGCTCGCGTTCCTGTTCAGCCTCCTGGCGTTCCGCGGCGACCGCCTCGGCTCGCTGGGCGCGGCCTTCGCGCGGGTCGCCGCCCCGTTTGTGCATGCCGTCGCGGCGATGGCGATCGCATGGAGTCTGTACATGGCGCTTGGCGAGATCGGCGCAGGCCAGGCGTCGCAGCCCACCTTCACGTACCTCGCCTGGACGTTCGGAGTACTCACCGCCGCCTATGCGCTCTACTCCTGGCTTTCGAAGCGGCAGTCGATTCAGTGGACGGTCGCGATCGGCGTGACACTCACCACAATCACCGCGAACCAGGCGCTGGGCCTCGACCTGAACGCGCTAGCCGTCGAGTTCCTGGCGCTCGCGGTCGGCAAGGCGATCGTCGCCCGCCTTTACCGGGGAACCCGGATGCATACCTTCTTATATGTGACGGCGGTCGTTCAGGCTGTCATCGCTGCCGCCCTCCCGGTGGACTACGACTGGCTCCGCGTAGCCATCCTGATCACCGCCGGCGCGATGAGCACCTTCATGGCGGTCGACAGCAAACGGCCGGAGTGGCTCTACCTCGCGGGCGCATTCTTCACCTACGGCTGGTACTGGCTGCTGAAGGTCGTGGTCCCGCCGCCACCGAACCCCGGGCCGAGCACCCTCGAGCTGATGTTCAGCCCCTTGCCGGTGGTCTACGCCGTCGTCGCCGTTGTGCTGCACCGCTTCGGCACGGCCCAGAGGTGGCGCTTGCCCCTCTACGCATGGGCCGGGGCGGTCGCGGCCGGCGTCGTTTACCTCGGCATGCAGCAGGAGGAACGGACGATCCTCGGCATCGCGTTGGTCGGCTACGCTGCCGCGATCTACGTGGCGACCGCCGTCGAGGACGAACCCTACGGCGTGCCAATTGCCAGCCTGACCGGCGCGCTCGGCCTCTTCAGCCTGCTCGCGGCAGGTTCGGCGGCGGTGCAATGGTACCCGCTGACCTTCACGTTGGTCGCCTGGGCGATCTACGCGGCGGGCTTTGCGTGGCGCCGGACCGAGCGCGAAATCTGGAAGGGCATGCATCGCTACAGCGGGCTGGCCCTGATGGCGCTCACCGCGCTGGCCTGCTTTGCCGTTACTGATTTCTCGACGACCGGCAACCCCGCGGCCTTCGCCGCGCTTGCCGCCATCTGGGCATTGGCGCTGATGTTGGCGGTCGATGCACGGATCAGTGCGACGCCGGCCTTCGACTACGCCGCGCTGATCACCGCCTCACTCGGCAGCTACTGGATCGCGCGCTATCTCGGCGCCGATAACGTCCAGTGGTACGTGGTGGCTCCCGGACTGGCGCTGGTGGCCGGCGGGATCATGCTTCATGCCGATCGCCGGTTCAAGGCGCCACTGCCGTCGCTCGCGAACGCGTTGATCGGGATCGGATCGGCCGGGCTGCTGGGGACGACCGCCTTTCAGACGTTGGATCCGACGACGTCAGCGTCCCTGTACACGGGCCTGTTGCTCTGTGAGGCAACCGCGGCATTGCTGGTCGGCATCGCGACCCGCAGCCGGGCGCTCGTCCTTGCCGGCGCTGCCGGTGCGGCGCTCGCCAGCCTGCGCGCGCTCGTCATCCTCATCCAGCAAGTGCCGCTCTTCATCGTCTTCGGCCTGGTCGCGATTCTCCTCCTGGTCGGGGCGGCTGCGCTTGCCGTGCTGCGCGCGCGCTTTGCTGACGCCCGGGTCGCGATGACCCGCTCCTGGAACGACTGGACGTAGGCCCCACGCCGACCCTCCCCCAGAGGCGTCCGAACGCTCGACGACGAACTCGACTAATCAGCCTGCATCACGCATCCCCGCAATCCGCTCCTGCGCCTTGCGCTTGCCCTCAGCCGGAAGGTCGTTAATCTGCTTGCCTTGCGGTTGGCAGCACTTCCCGCTCCCGCCGTGCTCTGCATGCTCCGACCAGGTTCGTCCGTCGCAGCACCACCCCTTTGTCGTATCCAACTGCTGGGCCATGGTTATCGCGCCTCCTTTTCGCCTGATGCGAAGCCACTAGGCTACACGCTCACACCGGCGGCTCAGGCAAGGAGACGACGGGGTCTCAAGGGACGACGATGACGATTGCGCCTCCACCTGCCGACCCACTGCCTACGGCCGCCTGCGTTCCAAGGTTGTAGTAGCCGGGCGGCAGATCCGCGGGCAGGTCGAGCTGGCTGGCTGGCGTTTCAACCGTTCGATCGTTCGCGGAGACCGGAGCCGCCGTGATAGTTCTCACCCCGGCCGGTTTCGAGCCATGACTTGTCGCCTGTTTGAGCGCGTCGACGCTCGCGAAAGGGCCGGTGAGGCTGACGGAGAGAAAGATAGCGTGTCGGTTGGAGTCGGTCGTCATTACCGCGGGTGTCGATTGCCAGTGGAGGGCGACGCTCTGTCCGGCGTGCCAGGTGAGGTTCCCCGTGTTTTCGATGCAGCAGTTGTAGCTGTGGGCCGCGTAAAAGGTCGGCTGTTGTCCGCATCCCGACAGCACGAGGCCGGTAGCAATGACGAGGATTCCGATCCGCACGCTCCGTCAATCTTACGGGCCCCACCCCGACCCTCCGCCGGGGAAAGCGGAGGGCTTGAGCCTATGATCAAAAGTAGGAGGAAGTCCGCCCCGTCCGCGTGACGAGCTGATGAACGCCACCGCGAACGAACCGGCGCTGGTCCGCTGCCCAAACTGCGGCAAGATGAACCGCGTCCCACCGGCGGCGGGCGGCGTCCCGCATTGTGGCAACTGCGGCCACACGTTGCCATGGCTGGCCGAAAGCGGTGAGGCGGAGTATCCGGCGGTCGTCGAGCAAAGCGCGCTGCCGGTGCTGGTCGATTTTTGGGCACCGTGGTGCGGCCCCTGCCGGATCGTGTCGCCTGTCGTCGAAAGGATTGCGACGGATCTGCCCGGCAAGCTGAAGCTTGTCAAGGTCAACAGCGATAACGCGCCGAACCTGTCCCAGCGGTTTGGCATTCGCGGCATCCCGACCCTTGTCTTGATCGATCACGGGAAGGAGATCGCGCGCATCACGGGGGCCTACCCTGAACCGGCATTGCGGAGCTGGGTCGACCAACATTTGCCCAAGCCGGCCGCAAAGACGTAGGGCCGGGAAACCGCCGGAGGGGCAGTTTCCCGGGACAAATCTTAGGGGCTGGGGTGGGTGAGCGCCGCGGCTGGGTTGCGGCCTTTGAAGACGTGGAAGAGCAGCCATAGCGATGGCGCGAGGACGACCATCCCCACGGCTATCGTGATCGTCAGCGCGCGCAGGGTGGTCTCTGTCGCCGCACTCCCGTGAATCGTGAAGTCGGGGGGCACGAGCGCCGGCCATTGGCCGACGGCCCACGCCCAGAGGACGAAGACCATCTGCGCCGCCACCGCGACTCGGGCGATCCTGGGCGACCCGCGCCAGACCGCGAGCGCGGCGATCGGACCATTCGCCAGCGCGATGATCAACAGCCAGAGGCCTCGACCGGTGAGGTCGGACCATAACAGCGGTGCCTGTCGCCAGGCGAGAACGAGGCCAGCCACGGCCAGGATGCCGGAGACGATCGCGGCACCGAAGGCGCGCCGGCGGAAATCGGCCTGTAGGGGCGGGTCGTCCTCCGTTTCGACCATCAGGTAGGTCGCTGCGAGGTAGGCGGCGAGGGCGATCGCCAGTAAGGCCATGTCGATGGCAAGCCAACTAATCCAACCCGTGGTCACATCCGGTCCGCCGGCGGCCCGGACCGAGCCCGTGGCAACAGCGGCCAGCGCGGCTCCAAGAAACGCCGGCGCGATGATGCTGGCGGCGCCGAAGACGAAGCCCCAGGGCGCGAGCTCGCCAACGGCCTCCTCGCCGTGGGCCTGGAAAGCGAACGCCGCGCCGCGCAGGATGATGCCCAGCAATGCGATCGTGAATGGCAGGTAGAGGGCAACGCTCAGCGCGGCGAACACCGTGGGGAAGGCGGTGAAGAGGCCGACAAGCAGAAAGATCAGCCAGACATGGTTCGCCTCCCACACGGGTCCCATCGCTCCCGCGATCGCGGTCCGCTGCGCTTTCCTCCGAGGGCCAGACGCGAAGAGATCCCAGACGCCGCCGCCGAAGTCCGCGCCAGCCAGCACCGCGTAGGCGGTCAGGGCGAGCAAAAGGATCGCTGCGATGCCGTCGGCGAGCGTCAAGTTGGTCATCAGGGTCGCGGGATTTCCCGCGCTTGGATGATGGCGGCCCGCCGTCGTTCGCGTTGGGCGAGGAGGAGCAGCAGGCGCGTCAGCGTGAGACCGAGCGCAACGTAGAGCACGAGAAAGATGGCGAACGTCGGGCCCAGCGCCGGAGTCGATGTCGCGGCGGCAGAGGTGCGCATGACGCCGTAGATGATCCAGGGTTGCCGGCCGAACTCGGTGACGAACCAACCCGTTTCCATCGCCACCACGCTGGCGGGTCCCGCCGCGACCAGCGCGAGCAGGAGCCAGCGGTCCGTTGGTGGCCCACGGCGCCGCCACGCGAGCAGCCAGTAGAGCAGACCACAGAGGCCAAGCGCGATACCAAGCCCGACCATGAGCTGGAAGGACAGATGGACGATGACCACGTTAGGCCAGACGTCGCGGGGAAAGGCATCGAGTCCCTGGATCGTCGCGTTGGGGTTGCCTTTCGTCAAGAAGCTCAGCAGGCCGGGGATCTCGATCGCCAGCACCATGCGACTCTGGTCGGGGAGCGGCAGACCGAAGATATGGAGCGGCGCACGCGATGTGGTGGGGAAGAGCCCTTCCTGTGCGGCGAACTTGATCGGCTGGTCATCGGCGACGAAGCGCGCGCTGGTATCGCCCGTGATCCCGGCCAGCCCGGCGGCGACCACGGCCATGACCATTGCCAACGGCAGGGCTCGCCGGTGCAGCGCGTCACCATGGCCGCGAAGAAAGCCGGCGGCATAGACGGCCGCGACCGCGAAGCCGGTGACGAGGTACGCGGACACGAGCATGTGGATGTCTTCCGTCGGTGTCGAGCGGTTGAAGGCGGCGGCCAGGATATCGACGCGGAGGATCCGGTTACCGGCCGCTACGAAGCCGGTCGGAGAATTCATCCAGGCGTTCGTCATGACAACGAAGAGAGATGACGCTGCACCCGAAATCGCTACCGGCACCCCGCACAGCCAGTGGGCACGCGGCGAAAGGCGGTCCCACCCGTAGAGGTAGAGGCCGAGAAAGATCGCTTCGATGAAGAAGGCGAAGCCTTCGGCCGAGAAGGGGAGTCCGATGATGCTGCCGCTGAACGCCATGAAGCCCGGCCAGAGGAGCCCGAGCTCGAAGGCCAGCGCGGTGCCGGAGACCGCTCCGATGGCGAAGATCAGCGCGAAGGCTTTGCCCCAGCGGCGGGCCAGTGCGAGCCACGCCGCGTCGTGCCGCCAGAGCCCGATGCCCTCGGCGGCCAGCATCAAAAGGGGCATGCCCACACCCAGGACGGCGAGGATGATGTGGAACCCGAGTGAGGTCCCCATGATGGCCCGGGAGAGGGTGACGTTGTCCACCGTTGCCTTTCAGCATGGCGGATTTAAGGGGCTGGATGCTGCAGCAGCATCAAGGCCAGTGGTGACGCCAGCAGGAGGACCGTCAGCGTCATCAGCAATAGGCCCGACCGGGTTGCGTCGGCCCGCAGTGAGCGCCTGACGACCCAGGCGAAGACCGCGCCGGCCATCAGCAGGCCGGCTATCCAGAGGATCAAAACGACCTGCCGCTCGACCAGAAAGCCGGCGGCGGCGCTGACGGCCCGGACGATGGTGATTGCGGCGATCAGCACCACGGCAAGCGCAATCAGCACGGCCGCCGGCTGCAGCGGGCGTAACACCCTCATGTGCCGCCTCCCCCCGCGGTACGGTCGGCGCCAAGGCCGGCGTTGAAGAACGCGACGACACGGGTGAGGTAAACGTCGCCGGTGTTCTTGAAGGCCTGCGTGTGGCGTGTCTTTGGCACGATCCAGGTGGTCACGTGCGCCGTGGCGGGCGCCGTAGCGGCCGCCTCCAACGCGTGGAAGTTACTGATCGGGACGTAGTCATCTGCCGCGCCGTGAATGAGGAGAAGGGGCCGTGGTGCGATCCTCGCAATCGAGTCGACCGGCCGGGCGCCGAAGAGGTCGACGCCGTAAAGGATGCGCGCCATCACGAGCGACGACGGTGCCAACGCCCCAGGGATCCGCCCGATCACGGCAACTTTTTGTTTCGGGATTTCGCGCTCGAGCAGCGGCGCCGCGTCGGCGTAGGCGGAATCGGAAACCACGGCTTGGATGGCGGGCTCGCGGGCAGCCGCCAGCAGCAAGGTGGAAGCCCCCATCGACATTCCCAGGCCGCCAATGATCCGCGGCCGGCCGAGCTCGGGGAAGGGCAGCTTGCCGGAACGGAGGAAGTCGACGGCCCCAAGCACGTCGCGCTGCTCCAGATTCCCCATCGACAGAGGCGCCGGGGGTGATTCGCCCATTCCGCGCATGTCGAAGCCAAGGATTCCGAAGCCATTGCGAGCAAGTGCACCGGTCAGTTGCATCAGGTGGTCGTCGGGACTCTCCCGGTTGGTTCGCGTGCCGTGAACGGCCACGATCACGCGATCGACCGTGAGCCTGCCGTCCGGGAGGATGCCGGGAATGAACCAGCCTTTAAGGTTGATCTGATCGTCACGGCTCGGAAAGGTGACATCGGCGAAACGAAGGCCCATGCTGGCTGGAGTCTTGACGATCGGCCTGGGGGCCGCATAGACAAGCTGCTCGGCGATGTAGCTCGAGATCCCCACGTACCCAAGCGTCAGCAGACCCACCAGGGTCATCAAGGCGGCGACGCCGCGCCTCCACGCCATGCCCATGGAACGCGACCATGGCGTCTTTGGTCACGCTGGAGTCCGTCGGGCTAAGCTTGCACCGTGGCGAAGAAATACGCGCTCGACGGGGGAACGAAGGCCTTCAACCGGCTAATGAGAGGCGTAATACGACTTGGCATTCCGACAGGCAACACAGTCGTTTTGACCGTGCCGGGCCGGAAAACGGGGGAGCTCCGCTCGACCCCGATCACGCTACAGGTCGAAGGTGCGCGCCGCTACGCGATGGCGCCCTACGGGGAAGTCGCCTGGGTGCAGAACGTGCGGGCTGCCGGCGGCCGCGCCCGCGTGAAATCTCGTGGTCGCGAGGAAACGGTACGACTTCAGGAGGTCAAGCCTGCAGAGGCGGCACCGCTGCTGAAGAAGTACATGGAGACATTTGCGCGGGTCCAGCCCTACTTCAACGCGAAGCCCGGTGATCCCGTCGAGCGCTTCGCGGCCGAAGCCGACAAGCATCCAGTCTTCGAGATCCTGCCGGGGTAGTCTCAGCCCTTCGGCAACGTCACGTGCCGGCCGATGATCGGTAGGTGCGCGCCATATTGAATCACCAGCGGCGCCAGCCGGCTCGTCGCGAGTTGCGGGCGCAGGGTGTTTTCGTAGTAGTTGATCACCTGCGCGTACTGCCCGAGCTGCCCAAAGGCAACGGGATGGACCGAAGAAACGGCGGCGAGCTGGCCGAGCTCGCCTGACGGAACGAACCCAGCGACCTGCGGGTTCTGGGCCAGCAACATCTGCATCGCCGTCACCTGGCTCGCTCGGATCGAAGCCACCCGGGTGAGCGGGTCTAGTACCGTTCCGGCGCCGACCATTCCGAGCAGAACGACATAGACGATCACAAAGGCGAGAGCGCCGTTGGCCGCCGCGCCCAGCAGTTTGTCAACGGTTCGGGTGAAGGGCAGCCGGAAGAGAGACATGAAGATCGTGCGGCCGACGAATCCGACGACCAGGCCAAGAACGACGGGGAGAATAAGGGTGGCGAGCGGCCTCGGAACGCTGGCCGGAATGATGCTCACGAGGCTGGGATGGGTGGAGACGATCCAATACGCGAGCAGGAAGGTACCCTCGGCCAGCAGGGGGCCGACCAGGCCGTTTTTCCAGCCGATCAGGATGCCGAGCCCGATCACGACGACGATCGCCAGGTCAACCAGGTTCATGGCGACGCCATTGTGCCCTATCGGGGCGCGGAACTCAACCCCAGGCGCTCTCCCTTAGGCCAGCCATTCGTCAAGCGGGAGTCTCGCCCGGAGCGCCGAGAAGTCACCGGCATCACGGATCGCTTCCGCCGCATCGACCATCGCTCGGACCGCGACCCAGGTTAAGCCTCCGCCGACACTCACCCGGCGTGCGCCGGCGGCAGCCAGGTCAGCGAACGTGAGGCCCGCGACGGCGAGCACGTTTACCGGCTTCGAAACCGCTTCGCAGACGGCGTGGATCTCGTCGACGGTGCGCAGCCCGGGCGCGTATAGCACATCGGCACCTGCGGCCTCGAATGCCTGGAGACGAGCGATCGTGTCGTTAAGATCCGGATGGCCGCGGATGTGGTTCTCAGCTCGCGCGGTCAACGTGAACGGAAATTCCAGCCTGCGAGACGCCTGAGCCGCTGCAGCAACCCGCTCGGCTGCGTGACGCAGCTCGTAGATGCGACCGGCGGGATCGTAGTCCTCGATGGATCCTCCAACAGCACCGACTTCGGCGACGCGCAGGATCGCGACCGCCGCAGCCTCCGGATCGGGACCGTAGCCGTTTTCCAGGTCGACAGAGACGGGCAGATCCGTCGCCTGGTCGAGCGCGGCGGCGTGCTCAACCACCTCATCCAGCGTCGCCTGGCCGTCGAGCCGTCCGAGGGTGAACGCGAAACCAGAGCTCGTCGTTGCCAGCGCCTTGAATCCGAGCGCCGCCAGCACACGCGCCGAGCCGACATCCCACGGATTTGGGATCACGAATGTCTTGCCGGCATGCAGAGCCTGAAACTCGGCAGCCTTCTTCTGCTGTCTGTTCATGGCCTTACCTTAGCGACGGAGCTGCGGCGCCATTGGAGGGGAGGTCGCGACGGCGGTAATCCGGACGTCGTGCCCCGCGGCCTCGCTCGCGGCGAAGGTCAACAGCCGCTCGCCTTCCTCCGAAACCGCGAGCCGATCGGTTTTCGTGAGGCGCCGCAAAGGCTCGATCGTCAGGGTGGCAGTTTCGCGTGCCCGCTTGATCGACCAGGTGGCGTGGACGAAGCCATCGACGAGGAGCGTCCCGGCAAATATCACGTAGCGGTAGGCGTGGTCGATGACGCGGGTGCGGTCATGGTGACCGATAAGGAGGTTGTCGTACTCGGGCAGGAAGCGCGGCGGCGCTGGGGTATCGGGATCGCGTAGCGGACCATCCGGCACGTCGAAGAGCTCGCGGCCGCGCTCGTCCCGGAAGGTTCGAAGCTTGGGCCGAAGTCTGTCGACGACCTCTCGGAGCCCGGTCAACCCCGACCAGGCCGAGACGTCCGCGACGGTCGCCGGCCCGAAGGCGGTCAGGTAGCGCACGACCAGTCTCTCAATCGAGGGCTTGGGCGCAAGGGAACGCCCGAGCCAAAGGTCGGTCGACGTCCAGGTGGGCTGGGCGCTCTTGCCCCAGATGCCGCGCGGTGGGACCTGGACGATCGGGACCAGGTAACGGATCGCATAGGCAAGCGAGGTCGCGTCGCGGTCCGGCCAACGGCGCTGCAGGAGCTTACCGAGCTCTGCAAACGTGCGCGGCCGCTCCTGCATCAGCACGGTTGCCTCGGCGATGACCGCACTCATGTCGATGCCAGCCAGGTTGCGACCGAACGACGATGTCTGCCACCCGCGGTGGAAGAGCGGTTGATACAGGGGCCGCTGCGCGAGGGAGTCGCGGGCGGTCACCAGGTGGATCGTGTTACGCATCAATCCGAGTCGTACCGCGCGTCGCGTGTTGATCAGGTTCGCCAGGTCGTTGGGCTGGAATCCTTCGAGCCGTGTCCAGAGCCCGACGTACGGCGAATTGGGCACCTGGGCCTGCATCCCCACCAGGTGCTCGATCTCCTCAGCCGCTGATGCTTTCCGGCGGCGAAGCAGATGCTGTCGCTCGAGCAGGGCGCGGTTCAGCGCGCGCTGACTCAGCACGGTACCGGAGCCGCGCGTTGGGCTCAACGGACCGAGCGGCGGTTGGTCATTACACTGTCGGCGATCGCACCAATCACGAGGATGGCAACCAGCGCGCCAACCTGGGCGAGCGGCGTGATGGCGGTGCCGATCAGGGCGGTAGGCAGGGCAAGGACCGCGATGGCGAGCCGGACGCTGAGCGGGCCGCTCTGCAAGAGCCAGCGGAAGAGGACCAGGCCAATCGCATACGCAGTAACGCCGGAGGCGAGGAAGAGCGCCGTCGGCACCGTTGCGGCTTCGTCGTAGCCAACGACGGCAAGCTTCATGCCGGCTGCCACGACGACGATGCCGCCGAGGAGTGGCAGGAAGATGTAGCCGAAGCCCTGCACCGCCAACCACGGTCGGCGCTCTTCGGGGGCCCGCTCCATCGCCTGATGGGCGCGTTCCTCATCGCCGTTGAAGTAGAGCCACCAGAGTGACGCAGCCAGTGCAAGACCCAGAAGGGCGGTAATGATCCGACCGATGGGCAGCGCGGCGTTTCCGAGGCCGATGCCGACGGCGACCACCGATTCGCCGATGGCGATCAACAGGATCAGACCATGTCGCTCGACGAAATGGCCGACGCGGATCCGGAACATGCCGGTCCTGCCGAAGTACGGCGTGACCCAATGGAGCACGAAGGCGGCCGCGAACAGCGTCCAGCGAAGGCCGCCGTTCGTGAAGCCAGCTGCAAGCAGCAGGACCGCGGTAAACAGATTGGACGGCCCGAGAACGATGAGCGCCTGGATGGCGCTCTGCTGCGAGGTCCGCATGAAGACACCGGTGTGAACGAGGGTGACGATCATGTAGCCCACCCCGAACGCGATCCCGCCCGCGGCAAACGTCGTCGGGATGGCGAGCGCGATGAGAAGAAATCCGCTCATCCCAAGGAGCAGGAGCAGACGCACGCCGAGCTCGCGCGGCGGAACCGCGTTGGTAAGCCAGGCATAGCCGCCATACATCCACCAGACGTTGCCAAAAATCAGCAGCATCTGGAGGAGGCCGGTGAGGTTGGGGTCGCGAGCGAGCAGGCTCGTCAGCTGGGTGATCGTGAATACGAAGACCAGGTCGAAGAACAGCTCGAGCGACGTGACGCGCGGCTCGGCCGAATCGGCAGAATATGGTGACGGAATGGCCGGCTTCACTGTCCCCGAGATTACCTCGCTGCTCGAGTCGCAAGGGGAAACCGAGCGGCGATTCGCTGCCGAGGCGGCGACCGAGCCCGACTTTCCGGGCGGATGGTCGGCTGGCCTTCTCATGGCGCACATCGCCGCCTGGCGTACCCGCCTGCGTGATTCATTGATCGAGGCCAGCCGTGGGTTGCCGGTTTCGGGACCGCCCGGCGACATTGACGGCGTCAACGCTGCACAGCTGGCGAGAGACGCCGGGATCTCGCTCGAGGAGGCAGCGGTCCTAGCGCAGACGCGCCTCGCGGACCTCCAGGATCTCTGGGCGACGATCGGCGACCGGCCGTTCTCGTGGTTCACCGCAAAGACAATCGGCGAGGCGCTGGTCCGTAATAGCTACGTCCATCCACGACGACATCTGGCCGAGCACTATGTCGAACGTGGCGACCGAGCACGGGGAGATCGACTCAAGACTGAAACGCTGGCCGAGCTTCGGCGAGTCGGCGCCCCGGAAAGCGTGATCAGCATCTGGAGTTAGGCGGTTAGGATTCGTCGCGGAGGGCGGACGAACGCGATCGCGTAGGCGATCGTGCATATCGGTAGGTCGACGAAAATCCCCCAGTCATAGACCCAATCGGTGAGCCATGCCAGCAGCAGGTAGAGGCCGACGGCAGCGGCAAAGCCCGCCAGCGCCAGCCGGAGGCCTCGGCCGTAGGTCACGGCGTAGGCCGTAACCAGCAGCGGCAGCACGACGACAAACCGGCCGATCGAGAAGCCGCTGATGAACGCGAAGGCGAACCCGCCGAGGGTGACGATGAAGAGGACGACCAGGGTGGGGCGATAGGTCCGATCCATCGGCTGGTGGGAAGTCTATGGTTAATGCATGGCAAACGAGTGCCGGTATCGCCTGCGATGGGTCGACGTGTTCACCGAGCGGGCACTTGCCGGAAACCCATTGGCGGTGGTGTTAGAGGCCGATGGGCTCTCGGATACGCAAATGCAGGCGATCGCGAGGGAGACGAACCTCTCGGAGACGACGTTTGTCTTACCGCCTCAAAAGCGGGAGCATGCCGCGAAGGTCAGGATCTTCACCCCTCACGTCGAGCTGCCCTTTGCCGGCCATCCGACCGTGGGGACGGGATGGGTCTTGATCGATGAGGGGCTGGTCGGTTCCGATGCCGCCGCGTTCACGCTGGAAGAGAGCGTGGGCCTGATACCGGTGCGGGTCGATCGCGGCGAGGGAGGGGTCGTGCTGTGGATGTCGCATCCGCCTGTCAAATTTGGCGAGGTGATCGAAGAGCGGGTGGACATGGCCGCCGCCCTGGGCCTGACCCTCACTGATCTGCTACCAGAGGTGCCGATCCAGATCGTCAGTACCGGGGTGCCATTCGTCTACGTGGCCCTCAAGGACGCCGCGGCCGTCGATCGTGCGGTCTCGAGCGGCGAAGGATTGACCAGCGTCCTGGATCCACACGGGCTTCCGCCGGTCTTTCTGTTTGCGGCCGGCGGTGGCAGTCGTCTCTATAGCCGCATGTTCGGGTCCCACAGCGCATCGCGCACTGCCGAAGACCCGGCGACCGGCGCGGCGAGCGGGCCATTGGGCGCCTTCGCCGTGCGCTATGGCCTCATCCCTCGTGCTTCCAAGGTCTCCATCGTCAGCGAGCAGGGCACGAAGATGGGCCGGCAGAGTTTCATTCGTATTCTCCTTGTGTATTCTGCGGGTGCCGAGCTACCGAGCCAGATCGAGGTGGGGGGCTCGGTGGTCCCGGTGATGACGGCGGAGTTATCTGTAAGGAGCTAGGATCGCCGGCGATTCCGCGGCTTCGTGCGGGCAACCGTGCTCAGTCGGGCACCCGACTCGACCACATCGAGCGCGCGGTTGAACAGCTCCACGAGGCGGCGACGACCGTTGCTACGCATCCATTCAATGGTCGCCTCGTACACCGCGCCGGTGACGACGCGGGCGGTGACGCGTAACTCGAAGTCATCCGGGCGCCGGCCAGTCCGCTCCGCCAGCATCTGCGCGAGGATCACCTGCGTCCGCTCGATCTCGTCCCCGATCCGCGCCCGCAACTCCGGCACTTCCAGGAACAGCCGGCCGCGGGCGAGAATCATCTGCTCGTCACGCTGAAAGGCCGCCGCCAGCCCTTCGAGCACCCTGCGGAGGCCGACATTCAGCGGCTCGTCCTTGGGGCGCTCGAGGAACATCCGGATGGCCAGCGGGTCGTAGGCGTCGTAGAGGACGACGTCCTCCTTGGTCGGGAAGTAATTGAAGAACGTGCTCGGTGAAATCTCGACGGCGGCGGCGATCTGCTCGATCGTCGTCTCCTCGTAGCCTTGCTTTTCGAAGAGCCGCAAGGCCGTCCGCTGGATCGACTCTCGCGTCTTTCGTTTCTTTCGCTCGCGCAGGCCCCCACCCTGCCCTCCCCCAGTGGGGGAGGGGTTGGGACGCTGTTTCGCTGGTTTTGCTGATGCCATCGTCAGTCGTCTCCGGCGGTCATGGCAGTAATGCGTGAGGGCAGGAACGCGGCGATGGCGATAGCTGTCGCTAGCACCAGGCCGGCGCTGACCAGCATCACCTCCGACATTCCGTGCGCATAAGCCTCATTGGCAGCGCGCACCACCACGCCACCCGCCGATGGTGGCAGATGCGCGGCGATTGCATGGGCGCCGGCAACGCTGCTCAGCGCCACCTCGCGAGCCTGGGAGGGCAATGTCGCCAGGTGAGGTGCGATCTGCGACTGGTAGGCGTTGTTCAGAATGCTCCCAAGGATCGCCACCCCGAACGTCGCGGCAATCTGTTGCAGCGCCCTGGTCAGGGCCGAGCCCGCCCCCGTCTGTGTGGGCGGAAGGGTGGACAGGATGATGTCGAGCGTTGTCGGGAGCGCAATGCCGATGCCGATGCCGATAACTGCGAGCGCAGCCGCAACGGGGGCAAACGAGGTGTCTGCGCCGATTTGCGAGAAACCGACCAGAGCGGCAGCGGTCAGGGCCAATCCGGCCGAGACGCCCACCCTGGCGCCCAACCTCGCCGCCAGGACGTTGCCCAGGCCGGCACCGACGATGACCCCGCCGATCAGCGGCAGCAGCTTGATTCCGGTCGCCTGGGCATCGTTGCCGAGGACGATCTGGATGTAGGGCGTGAGAATGAACATCACGCCGAAGAGGCCGAAGCCGGTGACCACGAAGGCCATCGTGGCCCAGGTGAAGCCCCGGTTGCGGAAGTTGTGGAGGTCGACGAAGGGTGCCGGATGATGAAGGTCCCAGATGACAAAGGCCGTCAGTACGAGCGCCCCGCCAATGATGCCGGCGAGCACCCGACCGTCCGTCCAACCATGGATCGGCTGCTCGATGACGCCGTAGACCAGCGCAGTGACGCCAATGACCGCAAGCAACCCGCCGACCCAGTCGAAGGGTCGCGGATGCGGATCCTTGCCCTCGGGCACCAGAAACCAGACGCCGATCAGAGCGATGACCACGACGGGAGCGTTGATCAGGAAGACGGATCCCCACGCGTAGTGGGTTAGCAGCCAGCCGGCGAGGAGCGGGCCCAGCGGCAGGCCGAGAAAGGCCCCGGCCGCCGTGAAGCTGATCGCGCGAGGGCGCTCCTCCGCGGTGAACATGCTGGGCAGGATCGAGAGGGAGAGTGGCAGGATGAGCGCCGCACCAACACCCATCAGCGCGCGCATGGCAATCAGCTCGGGTGCCGTTGTGGCCTGGCTCGCGATGACCGACGAGACACCGAAGATGGCGAGCCCAACCAGGAGCAGACGCTTGCGGCCATAGCGGTCGCCAAGGACACCGCCAGGAAGCAACAGGCCGCCGAGCGTCAGCGTGTAGGCCGCCGCGATCCACTGTAGATCGCTGGTGCTCGCGCCCAGCTTCGACGAGAGGGTGGGGAGGGCGGTGATCAGGACGGTCGTGTCCAGGCCAATGACGAGGCCGCTGATGACGAGGGCTGCTAGAGCCCACCAGCGGCCAGCGCGGCCCTGCGCGGACGGTTCGATTTCGGTCTTCCGGATGTTGACGCTCATCGGGTCACCTCCTATGTCTCAAACGCTCGCATCGCACTAACCTCTCAAACGCTCGCATCGCACTGAAGCGCGGCTCGCGTGGGGCGAGGCCCCGGCGCGGCTCGCGTGGGGCGACGCCCCGAATAGTCACAGTAAAGTACTAGTGACTCCAAAAATCAAGTTACCGTACAAACTTGTTACAGGCGCTCGCTTTGCCTAGGATTGCGGACATGAGCCCGATGACCATGCCCAAGCCGAGCGAGCAGGCGAAAGCGGCCTTTCTGCAGCTGGTGCCTCCCGACCCGGCGGTCACGACCCGCCCGATGTTCGGCAACCTGGCCGGGTTCGTCAACGGCAACATGTTCTGCGGACTGTTCGGCGAGGACCTGTTCGTGCGGGTATCCGACGACGACCAGGCCAAGGTCCGCAAACAGGGTGGCCGGGCGTTCGAGCCGATGCCCGGTCGGGCGATGACGGGCTATGTCGTGGTGCCGGGCGACTGGCAGAAGAAGCCGGACGCAACGCGCGCCTGGATCGTGACTGCGCTTGTATGGACACGCACTATGCCGGCAAAGGATAAGTCCAAGGCGGCGAAGAGAGCCGCGCCCAAGAAAGCTACCGCCGCGAAAGCCACCCGGAAAAAGGGCCCGCCGGCTCGCCGCGCCCGCTAGACGGGGCGAAGCCAGCCGAGGGGATCTTGCGCGATGTTTTCTTTGTGTAGTTGTCGTATCCCTTCATAGTCGCCACCACCGTATTCCAGACCCGTTCGTAGTCCGCGGGGTTCGTGATCTCCTGCATTCGGGCTTTCATGACCTCGTCATTCACCTGGAGGGTGACGTTCGGGTTCGCCACCATATTCAGCCACCAATTCGGATGAACATCAGCGCCGCCGAATGATCCGATGACCACCCAGCCATCCTCCTCACGAACGGCGCCGAGCGGCACGGTATGAGGTTGTCCGCTCTTGCGGCCGGTGGTCGTCAGCAGAACTTGCTGCATCTTTCCCATCTTGCGACTCATGCCACGCCGATACATGAAGACTCCAACCGGAATGAACGTACGAAGCATCCAGCGGGTGATGCCGCTGGGGCGTTTGATCGGCGCGCTGCTAGACGTGTCCTTGTTCATTGACCTGACCTTAGCAGGGAAAATAGGCAAGTGAACCCGATCACCTGGGTTCAGGGTCTCAACGGCACGACCCTGATCGTCGTGATCTGTGTCTTGATGTTCGTCGAGGAGACGGGCGTGCCGCTGCCCTTTGCCCCTGGTGACCTGGTCCTGGCCATCGCGGGCATTGCCGTGGCCGGCGGTCGCGTGAATCCCGCGGCGCTGGTGATCGCCGTTGCCGTGAGCATCACGGTGGGTGCCATCATCGGTCGCGAGGTGGGCCAGCTCCTTGGCTGGGATCGGCTGATGCGGGTGGCCGAACCGCTGCACGCCCGTAAACCATTGGAGCGCGCCGCGAGCATGCTGCAGCGCGGTGGTTGGCGCGCCGTTTTCACGGCCCGCCTCATTCCCGGCTTACGCGTCTACACGACACAGGTCGCCGGCGTGAGCCGGATGCCCTTACGGACGTTCCTCGTCGGCCTGCTTCCGGCGAACGTGGTCTACATCGCGGGCTTCGTCGGACTGGGCGCGGCCTTCGGCCGTCCCATCCTGGCCCTGATCCAACTGGCGGAACACCAGCTGCTGATCGCGCTCCTGGTTCTCGTCGTCCTCGTCGTCGTGTTCTTCCTGGCGCGCGCCCCGTTGCGGCGGACGCTGGCGTCGCTCCAGGCGGCGGGCTGGACCGGCCCGCTACGATTCAGCCTCGGCTCGGTCGGGGTCGTCATCATCCTTGCGTGCCTCGGCCTGAACTTTGCCGGTCGCGCGATCGCTGTCACCTTTGGGCTTCCGCTCTTTCTCGATTCGATCGGGACCGTGCTGGCCGGCGTCGTCGGCGGTCCCTGGGTGGGCGGCAGCGTGGGATTCATCAGCAACCTGGTCAGCTCGAACACCGTCGACCCGATTGCGGCGCCCTACAGCATCGTCTCGTTCGCGGTCGGCTTCGTCGCCGGGCTGGCTCGCTATCTCAACTGGCAGAAGCGGGCGAGCGGCTGGGTGGCGCTCTGGTTGATCACCTTCGTAATCGCATCCGTGGTGTCGACGCCACTCAACTTTCTGATCAGCGGCGGCAAGAGCGGCGTCCGACTCGGTGACTCCGTCTATAACGCGCTCAACGGTGCCCATGCCCCGCGGGTCATCGCCGCGCTACTTGGTGAGGCTGCCGTCGATCTCCCCGACAAGCTGATCACGGTGGTCGCCGCGCTGCTTATCGCCCAGGGACTGCCGGAAGCGCGGACCACGCGGCCCTCCGCCGACCTCGACCTGGGGGAGGCCCTCACCTTTGTCGTCCGGTCCGAGCACTGGGTTCGCAAGCTGCTCGCCGGCGCGGCCTGCATCCTGTTCTTCTGGCTGATCGTTCCCTTTCTGCTGTTGACCGGCTATTCCGTGAGGATCACGAGGGTGGTGCGGGCCGGCTCCCATGAGCTTCCACCCTGGGATCATCGCTGGCAGCTCACCAAGGAGGGCTTCAAATTTTTTGTCATCGTGCTGATCTGGATTATTCCGTCCGTCCTCCTCAGCATCCCGTCCACCGTCGTCAGCGACCAGTCGTCTGTCGCTGGCGAGGTTGCCGGCGCTGTCTCAGCAGCCGGCAGCGTGTGGGGGCTGCTGGTGACCCTGCTGGAGCCCGCCATCATCAGCCAGTACATGGACCGCGGGTTTCTCGGTGCCTTGAACCCGGTGGCCGTCGTCCGCCGCGCACGCGTCAACCTGGCGCTGAGTCTCGTGGTCGGCGCGTTGGTCTTCGCGCTCGCGACCATCGGGTTCATCGGCCTCGTCGCGCTGGCGGTCGGCGTGCTGGTGACGCTTCCCTACGCGAGCTATGTCGCCGCCTACCTGACCGGCCGCTATGCCCGCCTAACGGAATCGCCTCCGCTGCGAGCCGAACCGATATAGCTGAGTTAAACGCCTGGTTACTCTTCGAGCACCTGCAATCACCACGGGCTAGGGGAAGTGCAGCTCGGTGCGACGCGGCGGGTCGGCGCCGGCCCGGGTACAGGTGATCGAGGCGACCAGGCAGGCGAACTCGAGGGCGGCACCGAGTTCCTCGCGCTCCAGATGCAGATCCCGGCTCAGGCGGTCGTGGTCGAAGAGCCAGGCAAGCAGGCCGGCGCCGAAGGCGTCCCCGGCGCCGATGGTATCGACGACGTCAACCATCGGAGCTGGCACGCGGACTTCCGTGCCGGCGCAGACCCCGAAGGCCCCATCCGCCCCGAGGGTCACTACGACAAGGCTGGGGCCGTGAGCCAGCAGGGCACGGGCGGCTGATACGAGCTCGACCTCCGGATAGAGCCAGGCCATGTCGGCATCGCTCGCCTTGACGATCGTGCTCTCCGCGATGATTCGCTCTAACCGCGCTCGATAGCCTGCCGTCCCGTTGAGGGCTGCCGCCCGGATGTTCGGATCGACCATCACGAGTAGGTTCTCGTGCTCACGCTCGACCAGTCCGGCGATGGTCGGTGCGATCGGTTCGAACACCAGGCCGAGGGTGCCGACATGCAGCGCGCGGACACCGGAGGAAAGCGAAGCCGGCAGCATCTGCCGGGTCAAGTTGGGAGCGGAGGTCCCATCGATGATGAAGCGATAGGCAGCGTGGCCGTCGGGGTCGACATCGGCGATGGCGAGCGTGGACGGCTCGGGACCAAAGCTGGTGAGGGAGAGGTCGGCGCCGTCGGCCGCCAGCAAGTCGCGCAGCCGCCGGCCGAGAGCATCGGTCGAGAGGCGCCCGAGAAATTGGGTTGGAATTCCCAGGCGTGCGAGGGCTCTGGCGGTGTTGTAGGGCCCGCCACCTGGGGAGTCGGTGCCAGGAATCCGGTCGATGAGCGCCTCGCCGCACACGACTACCATGCTGAGCTATGGACATGATGCCGGACGGCGATCGCTACGCCCAAATGCCCTACCGGCGAAGCGGTCGCAGCGGTCTCGTGCTGCCGGCCATCGCGCTTGGCCTCTGGCAGAACTTCGGCGGTGACCGCCCGATCGAGACGCAGCGTGCCATCATCCGCCGCGCCTTCGACCTTGGCATCACCCACTTCGACCTGGCGAACAACTATGGCCCGCCCTATGGCTCCGCTGAGGAGAACTTCGGCCGCATTCTTCAAGTCGACCTCGCGGGGCGCCGCGATCAGCTCGTGATCTCCACCAAGGCCGGGTACGACATGTGGCCGGGGCCGTATGGTATCTGGGGATCGCGGAAGTACCTGCTGGCCAGCCTGGACCAGAGCCTCCGCCGGATGGGGCTCGACTACGTCGACATCTTCTATTCGCATCGGTTCGACCCGGAGACCCCGCTCGAGGAAACGATGGGCGCGCTCGACACCGCGGTGCGCCAGGGCAAGGCGCTCTATGCGGGCATCTCTTCCTACTCGGCGGGTCGCACGAAAGAGGCGGCTGCCATCTTGCGCCAGCTGGGGATGCCGCTGCTTATCCACCAGCCGTCCTACTCGCTGCTGAACCGGTGGATCGAGAAGGATCTCCTCGACGTCCTGGGCATGGAAGGAGTTGGCTGCATCACCTTCTCGCCGCTGGCGCAGGGCCTGCTGACCGACCGCTATCTGAAGGGGATCCCCGCCGGCTCGCGAGCCAGCCAATCGGGCTCGTTTTCAAAGGACCTGCTGACAGAGGAGACGCTCGCCAGGGTCAAGGCACTGAACCAGATCGCGCAGCGGCGCTGTCAGACCCTGGCCCAGATGGCGCTCGCCTGGACGATCCGCGACCCTCGGGTGACCTCGACGCTGGTCGGCGCGAGCAGCGTCGCCCAGCTGGAGCAGAACATCGGTGCGCTCGACAACCTTCAGTTCTCGGCGGACGAACTCCGGGAGATCGACCGCTACGCCACCGACAGTGGCATCAACCTCTGGGCCACCTCTAGCAGGGAGTAGCTCGTTCGAGGAAAGCCCTTGTTTTGCGGCTTTTTTTGCGTAAAATACAGCGCAACAGAGGCCCTAATGGCTGAGCACCGCTTGGGCGAGGGGTCACACGTGTTGGAGGGGCCGCACCCACCCGACGGAAAGCCGGCTGGCTCACTCCGACCGGCCGACGAATGTCCGTTCGCGCGGCCGTTTCCTGAGGGTTTCGATAAGTGCCCGACGTTCCGGCCGCAGCCGTTCGCCCCGAAGGACATGAGCGACCGGCCGCTCGCGCTTTTGCTCACCTGCGGCCAGCTGATAACCCGGTCGCTCGTCAACGGAAAGATCGGTTGGTATGCCGCCTGCAAGCTTGGGGATGAGGCGGCCCGCCGCGAGCTCGCGGAGGTCCGCGTCAGTTAAGCCGATTTCTTAAGCTCACGGGTGGGCGATGAAAACGGCAGCGCGAAGTCAGATCACCCCCGAACAGGTCGCGCACTTTCCACGACCCGGGATGGCGATCCCCGGCAAGATCCGGTATTCGCCGGACGCAACCTTCATCACCTATTTGTTCAGCGAGCGTGGCGACCTGGCCCGTGATCTGTGGAGCCTGGACCTTGCCAGCGGACGAAGGCAGCGGTTTCTCTCGCCGCCCGGCGAGACGGTGACCGAGGAGAACATCTCTCACGAGGAGACGCTTCGGCGCGAACGTCTGCGCTTGCGGGAGACGGGCATCACCGACTACATCTGGGCCGAGAAGGCGAACGTCATGCTGCTACCACTGCGGGGCGAGCTCTACGGCTGGGCCGAGGGGTCGGTCTCACGCCTCGCGGGCGGGGGGGTCATCGATCCCACGATCACGGATGACGGCCGTCGGATCTTCTTCGTTCGCGAGGGCGATGTCTGGACCATCGAGCGGGCCCAGGAACGCCGGTTGACCTCGCATCCACCCGGCACGACCAACGGGCTGGCCGAGTTCGTGGCCCAGGAGGAGCTCGATCGTTTGAGCGGATACTGGCCCTCGCCCCGCGGGGACATGGTCGCCTTCGAGCAGGTCGACGAGTCGCGCATTCCGGTCTTTCCGATCGTGCACCAGGCCAAGGCGGCGCTCGAGATCGAGGA
This sequence comes from Candidatus Dormiibacterota bacterium, assembly GCA_035544955.1. NCBI lineage: Bacteria > Bacillati > Candidatus Dormiibacterota > Candidatus Dormiibacterota bacterium. Next base: position 59,654 of record DASZZN010000044.1, on the reverse strand, counting down.
GCACCGCTATCCATTTGCCGGAGCGGAGAATGCCCGAGTCAGGTTGGGCGTGGTCTCCGTCGACGGCGGTGCGGCGACCTTCCTGGGCCTCGGCAGCGACGAGGGCTATATCGCACGGGTCGATTGGCATCCCGATGGTCGCCTGCTGGTCCAGTGGCTCTCCCGGGACTGGAAACGCCTCGAGCTCCGTGCTTATTCTCCCTTTCCCGCTCGCGGGGGAGGGTCAGAGTGGGGGACGCTCCTGATCGAGAACCAGGAGCCCTGGATCAACCTGCACAACGATCTGCGCGTCATCGAGTCGACCGGTGAGTTCACCTGGTCGTCCGAGCGGAGTGGCTTTCGACACCTATTTCTATATGGGCCCGATGGGACACTCGTCAGGCAGCTGACCACGGGCGCGTGGCCGGCCGAGGCGACGGTGGCCCTGGACCAAAAAGGGCGGCAGCTCTATTTCGTCGGCTGGCAGCAGAGCCCACTCGAGCGCCGCCTCTTCCGCGTCTCGCTCGACGGCGGGGAGCCGGAGCGGCTGACATCGGAGCCGGGGATGCATGGCGTGGCGATCGCGCCGGACTTCTCGAGCTTCGTTGACGTCTGGGATAGCCGGGAGCATCCGCCGAGCATCACGGTGCGGAGCATGACCGGTGTGCCACAGCACGTCATCCATGAGGCAGCGCCGGTCGATCTCGATCTACCGCCACCCGAGTTGCACGCATTTCGGGCAAGCGACGGCGTTGCGTTGCACGCGGCCATCTATCGACCGAGCCCAGATTCCCCTCCCCCGCGCGCGGGGGAGGGTCAGGGTGGGGGCGGCGCGCCGGTGATCGTCTCGGTCTACGGCGGGCCGGGGCCGCAGATGGTCAGCGACAGCTGGGCGCAGACGGTGGATTTACGGGCGCAGATGCTGGCTCAGCAGGGCTTCGTCGTCCTCAAGGTCGACAACCGGGGCTCAGCGCGGCGCGGCCTGGCATTCGAGGCGCCGATCGCCCGCCGCATGGGCCAGATCGAAGTGCGCGATCAGGCCGAGGGTGTGAGCTGGTTGGAGACGCTCGGCTTCGCGGATATTTCTCGAGTTGGGATCTACGGATGGAGCTACGGCGGCTATATGACCATGATGGCGCTGGCCACGGCGCCGGACGTTTTCAGGGCAGGAGTGGCCGGGGCGCCGGTCACGTTCTGGGAGGGGTATGACACCGCGTACACCGAAAAATACATGGGCACGCCCCAAAAGAATGCGGAGGGGTACCGGCTCGGCTCGCCATTGACGCACATCGACCGGCTGCAGGGAAAGCTGCTCGTCATCCACGGAATGATCGATGAGAACGTCCACTTCCGGCATACGGCCCGCCTGATGCAGGCGCTGATCGATGCCGGCAAGCCGTTCGAATCGCTGCTCTACCCCAACGAACGGCACATGCCGCGGTCCGAGCACGATCGGGTCGATATGGAGCGGCGCATCCTCGAGTTCTTTCAGCGCAATCTGTAATGGCGGCCATCAGGGCGTTAATCTTCGACTTCGATGGGCTGATCGTTGACACGGAGGTGCCGATCTTTCGGGCGTGGCAACGGATCTATCGCGAGCATGGCCAGGAGCTGCCCTTGGAACGGTGGCTCACGATCATTGGCACCGCATCCGGGCCCTTCGATCCCGTGATTGACCTGGCCAGGAAAACCGGCACCAAACTCGACGAGGCGGAGCTCAAGGCGCTCGAGGTTCTCTACTATCAGGAGGCCACTGCCCTGCAACAGCTTCTGCCCGGGGTCATCGATTACCTGGTCGCGGCCCGCCAGCTCGGGCTCAAGACTGCCGTCGCATCGAGCTCCACGCGCAAGTGGGTGATGGATCACCTCAACCGTTTCGGGATCGGCGGGCACTTCGATGCCATCGTGTGTCGAGAAGATGTGAAGCGGACCAAGCCAGACCCCGATCTTTACCTGACAACGCTCGAGCGGCTCGGCGCGCGGCCAGACGAGGCGATCGCCTTCGAGGACTCGAGCAACGGGATTCACGCCGCGAAGGCGGCCGGACTCTACTGCGTCGTCGTGCCCAATCTGCTGACCGTCGACCTGGATCTCACCGAGGCTGACCTGCGCCTGTTGACGCTCGAAGCCCTGCCACTGCGCGAAGTCATCAAGGAGGCCAGCGGGGCGCGCAAGCGGGGACGGTGATGAAACGCTGGACGAACCTCGCGCTTTTTGTCCTGCTGGGCCTGGCGTTTACCACGGGCTGGGTGGCGTTCTTCTACGGCACCGCACCGTCGCGCGCATCCCTCATCCTTCACGCGGCCAGCGGCTACGCGATCGTCGCGCTGACGCCGTGGAAAGCGGTCATCGCCGCGCGCGGCATCCAGCGTCGCCGTCCCGGCTGGTGGGCGTCACTGGTTTTCACCGGCCTGGTGGTTGTGTCGATCGGGGCGGGCATCATGCATTCGACAGGACTGGTGCTCGCGTTCGGTCCGTTCAGCGCCATGACGGTTCACGTCGGCGCCGCGCTTGCCGCGATCCCCTTTGTCGCCTGGCACGTCCTCGCGCGCCGCATTCCGCTACGCGCCGTCGATCTGTCACGCCGGAGTCTGCTACGGGCGGGCGCCCTGTTAGGCGGCGCGGGGCTTGCTTATGGCGCGGGTGAAGCTGCCGTCCGGCTGTTTAGCCTGCCGGGCTCGACGCGGCGCTTCACCGGCTCCTATGAGTACGGCTCTTTGCAGCCCGCCCAGCTGCCGGTAACCCAGTGGATGTTCGACGCGGTGCCGGCCATCGATCCGGCGACCTGGCGACTGACGGTGCAGATGGGAACGACGATCAAGCAATGGACCTATGAGGAGCTGCTCGCCTTCGACGACCCGGTGCGGGCGACGCTCGATTGCACCGGCGGTTTTTACTCGACGCAGGACTGGTCGGGCGTATGGCTGAGCCGGCTGCTGCCCGCCGGTTATGCCGGCGAGAGCCTGCATATACGGTCGTTGACTGGCTATGACCGGCGGTTCCGGGCCCGCGATGCTGACTGGCTCCTGGTTGCGACGCGGCTGGGCGGGATGTCGCTCGACCCGGGCCATGGCTTCCCGGTTCGTCTCGTCGCGCCAGACCGCCGTGGTTACTGGTGGGTGAAGTGGGTGACCACGATCACGATCGACGAGCTGCCTTCGTGGTGGCAGCTTCCGTTTCCGATACAGTAGCCGTCATTTGATCGCCGGCTGGCGCGTGATGTCGGGCAGCCGCTCGAATGCGTAGTAGACGGCGAGCGCAGCGCAAACGACGACGACCGCGATCGGGCTGAGCAGGCCGAGCGGAATGCAGGCGAGGTACACGACGGTGCCGACGGAGAAGCGGGGCCATGCCTGCCTCGCCGCCTCCCGATCCACATCCGGCGACAGTAAATGGGGGTGCGCCAGCGCGTACAACCAGACGGCGCCGAAAAGGATCGCGATTACGGAAGCGTTGATCGCATAGACGCTGGCGGCGGTATTGGCATCACGCGGCACCAGGATATTGGCGCCGAGCTCGGCGGTGGAGAAGGCGATGAAGACGATCGCCATCAGGAGCAGCAAATTGAGGAAGACTAGAACGCGATCGAGGCGGACGATGCGCCCGAAGAGGCCATGGTGGTTCATCCACATGACCCCGATTGTGAGAAAGCTCGCGATGTAAGCCGCATACTTCGGCCAGGCGGCCAGGAGCGCAGCCAGCAACCCTCCCGGCGCGGTCTTGTCGATCTGGATGTTGAAGATCAGGAGGGTCGCCGCCACCGCGAATACCCCGTCGCTGAACGCCTCGACGCGCCCCTTGCTCATCACGCTCCGAGGATAGCTGCTCGCTCAGTGCGTTCGGCGCAGGACCCAGAACCGACCGGCTTCCATCCACGCGACGGCGATGCCCATCGGCACCAGCAAGAGTTCGACCGGGATCGCGGTGGTCAGGGCCCGCCCTGGCGTAATCGTCGGCAGCTGCTCACCCATCAGCAGCGCGATCGAGAGGGAAAGACCCGCCGCGGCCAGTCCGGCGAGGGCGGCGATCAGGGCAACGGGGGCTTCATAGCCACGCTCGGCGCCGACCCGACCTGACAGACGGCGGCGCCCAACCTCGACCGCGCCCAGCAGAAGCACGATGCCGAGACCAAGTTCCATGTACCTGGTCAGGCCCGCGAAGAGCGCGATGTTCGGCAGGATGAACGTGCGGATCACCGGGGCCAGCAGGCCGTCGTGCGTCCCCGGGCTGGCGTTGACGAAGAGCTTGAAGTTGCGCACGAAGTTCGGATCGGCGAACTTGTTGAGCCCGGAGAGGAAGAACTCGATGCCGAGGGCGGCCTGGATCAGCGCGGAGGCGGCGAGCGCGGTGTTACCACTGGCAGGCAGGCGACGAAACGTTACGGTCGGCGCCGCGGACCTGGCTGGTCGCTGCATGGTCTTCATACCTATATTCATGCCCACCCTGGGACCGCTCAGGACCTGATACCGGCAAGGGCATGACCTGATGCCCCCACTCTGCCCTCCCCCAGAGGGGGAGGGTGATTATGGAATCTCGTGTTCCGCGCGCCGTGACCGAAAAGCGGCGTAAAGGCTCACGTCGTAAACGAGCTTGAGCGCGCCGGCCAGGAAAAAGGGCAACCCGAGCGCGGCACTCTGGATCGCGACACCCGAAAGGATTGGGCCGGCGGCCTGGCCCACTCCGCGCACCAGGCCGGTGAAGGCCACCGCGCCGGCACGCTCAGCCGGTGGGACGATCGACACGACGTAGGCCTGGCGAGCCGGGACATCCATCTGGGACAGGCTGAAGCGTGCCAGGAGGAGGCCAATCGCCCACGGCAGCGATGGGCTGAGTGGCACCAGCAGCAGCAGGATGTTGCTGGGGATATGGGTGAAGACCATGGTGCGGATCAGGCCGATGCGGTTGGCGAGCCGGCCCGACGCCTCGTACGACGCGGCCTGCAGCACTGCGATCGCCGCGAAGGCCGGACCGAGGACGTTCGCCGGCGCGCCGAAGCGGACGTGGAGCCAGTAGGCGATCACGGCATTGACGACCAGGCCACCGCCCAGGGCGTCGATCGCGAAGAGCGCCGAGAGCGGCGCCAGTCTGCGAATCTCGGTCGCAGTGAAGGCCGCCGAGCGCACGGGCGCCTCGGCGCGAGGGGAGAGGAGCATCGCCAGCACCGCCGTGATCAAGCCGATCAGCGCATAGACCGCGAACAGGAGGCGGCCGCCGTTGAGATCCGCGGCCGTTCCCGCGAGCAAGGCACCCGCGGCGGCGGCGAGCCCGCCGGTCAGCGAATAGCGCGCGAAGGCAAGGTTGCGCCGGCCTGGCTCGACGGACTCGGCGAGCGCGGCTTGCTCGATCGAGGCGAAGGGCCCCAGGTCGACACTCGCGGCACCGAGCATTCCGGTGGCAGCAGCGACGCCCAGCAACAGCGGCGAGTTCGCGAGCGCGAGATCCAATCCCGCGATCGCCATCAGCAGACCCGCGCCCGCGAGGGTATATCGGCGGCCGATACGCGATGAGAGTGCAGCCGCGATCACGCCGGCGATGGCCGCGCTCAGCAAGCCCACCGTGAGGACGACGCCGATGGCGCCGGCACCGAGGCCGCGGCGCTCCAGATGAAGCCCGATCAGGACCGCCGCCAGCCCGAAGCCGAAGGCGCGCAGCAGGCGGGCAGCCAGGATGAGCGCGACGTCGCGAGACATCAGCGGAGCCCCGGACGCTCGAGCCACTTCATCCTTAGGGCCTCCTTAGCTTGAATATGCGCGCGTGGGAAACGAGGTTCAGCCGATAAAATTCACTGGCGAGGAGGGGTGGTATTTGGCAGAAGCCCTCGCCGTGGAAACCCACGGCCTAACCAAACGATATTCGACCGGCGTGCTCGCAGTGAACAACCTCGACCTTCGAGTGAGGGCCGGGGAAGTGTACGGCTTCCTGGGGCCGAACGGCGCGGGCAAGACCACGACCCTGCGGCTCCTGTCCGGGCTGCTGCATCCGACCAGCGGCACGGCCATCGTCGCGGGGGCCGCGCCCGGGAGTCCGGCGAGCCTGGCCCGCATGGGCGCGATGGTGGAGACGCCGGCCTTTTATCCGTACCTCTCGGGACGCGACAACCTGCGGGTGATCGCACGCTATGCCAGCATCCCGGAATCGCGCATCGAGCCCGTTCTGAAACTGGTCGACCTGACCGACCGCGCGCGCTACAAATTCAAGACCTACTCGACGGGAATGAAGCAGCGCCTCGGGGTCGCCGCCGCGCTGCTCAAGGGACCCGACCTGTTGATCCTCGACGAGCCCACCAGCGGTCTCGATCCGCAGGGCACCATCGAGATGCGGGCGTTGATCAAGGAGCTGAAGCAGGGCGGCCGCACCGTCCTCCTCTCGAGCCACCTACTCAACGAGGTGGAGTTGACCTGCGACCGCGTGGGCGTGATCGCGAAAGGCAAGCTCGTCGCCGAGGGAACCGTGGATGAGCTGCGCGCGCGCAGCGGCGGGATCGCGCTTCTCGTCCGGGCCACGCCGCTGGACCAGGCTCGCCGATTGCTCGAGTCCGTTCTCAAACCGGAGCAAGTCCGGGTCGATGGCAGCGCCCTCGTCCTGTCGGTCGATCCCTCGCAGGCGGCATCGATCAACCGGCGGCTCGTCGCCGACGGGATCGACGTCAGCGAGCTACGCGTCTCCGAGCAATCGCTCGAAGACGTCTTCCTGCAATTGACGGAGAACCCCCAGGGGCCGAAGGCATGATCGCCAGCTTCCGCGCAGAGAACCTGAAGACTCGAAAGCGCTGGGCCAACTGGATCCTCATCGGCATTCTTCTCGCGTGGATCCTCCTGCTGATCTACTTGACGTTCTTCCTGGTGGTGACGCTGTCGCCCAAGAGCATCCAGGGCCCGGTGCCGGCGAGCGAGCTCAAGCGGCGGCTCTTTCCCGAGAACTTTGTGCCCACCGTCCTGAGTGCCGCCTCGACGATCGGAGCGGCCATCATGTTGATCTTCGGAGGGCTCAGTACCGCCAGCGAGTTCGGTTGGCTGACGGTGCAAACCATCTTGATTCAGAAGCCCTCGCGAGTCGCGGTGCTCGGCGGAAAGCTGCTTGGGCTCGGTGTCGCCACGCTCCTGATCGGCGTAGCGATGCTTGCCGCCGCGGCGCTCGCGTCCTATGCCGCGGTGACGCTCGATGGCAGCTCGAGTAGCTGGCCGACGTGGGAGGTGATGCTGAAGGCCTTTGGCGCGCTCGTCCTCCAACTCGGTGTGTGGACCGCCTTCGGTGCCTTTCTTGGGATCGCCTTCCGGAGTGCGGCCGCCGCGATCGGCGGCGGCCTGACCTACCTCTTCGTCGGCGAAGCGCTCCTGGGCAGTTTGCTTCGCAACACGCCGGTGGTGAAGGACGTGCTGAAGTTCCTACCTGGAATCAACGGCGACGCCGTCACCGCGGCTTTCCCGGCAACGATCCGTGACTCCGGGGGACAGGCGCAGCTCGTTAGCGCCGGGCGAGGCGTGATCACGCTGCTGGTCTACCTGGTCGCCTTTACCGTCCTCAGCGTGCTGATCTTCCAGCGGCGCGACGTCGGCGGCAGTTAGGCGGCTTTAGGGGGGCGGTTCAAGAGCAGCCAGTACATGCCAAGGCTGCGGGCCGCTTCTTTGAACTGGTCGAAGTCGACCGGTTTGACGATGTAGGAGTTCACGCCCAACCGGTAGCTCTCGATCAGGTCGCTCTCCTCGCGTGACGAGGTCAGCATGACCACCGGGATGGTACGGGTTCTCTGATCCTGCTTGATCCGCCCGAGAACTTCGAGCCCGTCGATGAAGGGGAGCTTGATGTCGAGCATGATCACGTTGGGGTGGTCGTACGACCCGTACAAAAGACGTACTCGAGCGCCTCCTGGCCATCCCGCACCACCTGGATCCGGTTCGTCAGGTGATACTTGGCGAGCTCGTGAAGGGTTAGCGCCTCGTCGTTGGCGTTGTCCTCGACCATGAGAATGTCTACGCGGCCGTCGCTGTTCGCCATTGCTGCGCTCCTTTCAATGTGAAGTAGAAGGTGGCGCCGGCGTCAACCTTTGCCTCGGCCCAAACCCGCCCCCCGTGTCGCTCGACGATCCGTTGGACGATGGCCAGACCCACGCCGGTGCCTTCAAAATCCTCGCTGCGGTGCATTCGCTGAAATACTCCGAAGAGTTTGCCGGCGTACTCCATGTCGAACCCGGCCCCGTTGTCGCGAACGAAGTACGTCGGGCCTTCCGTGGGGTTAGTCTGGAGGACGCCAACTTCGACCCGGGCCTGTTCGTTCTTTCGCGAGTACTTGAACGCGTTACTTAGAAGGTTGACGAAGACCTGTTCGAGGAGGGCGGCGTCGCACTCGGCGTCTGGTAGCTCGCCGATCACCACCTCCACCTGCCGCCCTTCGAGCGCCGGGGCAAGCTGCTCCAGGGAGCGATCGACGATCCCCCTGATGCTGACCGACTGGGTGCGCATCGCCTGCCGGCCCAGCCGCGAAAAGGCGAGCAGGTCGTCGACCAATTGGCCCATGTGCGCGCCGCTGTCCTTGACCCGCTTCAGATAGCCGCGTGCCTCCGCCGGCATGGCATCGGCATATTCCTCAGAGAGGATGGCGGTAAAACCGCTGATGGCCCGCAACGGCGCGCGAAGGTCGTGCGAGATGGTGTAGGAGAAGGCCTCGAGCTCGTGATTCGCGGCCTCGAGCTGCTGCGTTCGCTCGGTAACTTCGCGAATCTTGCCCTCCAGCTGGCCGTTGGTCCGCGCGAGTGCCTCGACAAGCCGGACGCGCTCCAGCCCCGTGCTCACCGTCGCGGCATATTGCTGGAGCCAGGCCTCCTCGTCGGTGCTGAAGACCGGAGTGAAGGGCCCGCCCAGCAGGACGATGGTGGCATCGTTGACAAGGCGGGCGATCATGACGCTGCGCGGAGGGGTACCGCCGAGCGGAATGACCGTGCGATCTCCAGCGCCGGCGACGGCGGCTTGTAGCGTCGCCGCGTCATCAGCGGCAAGGCCCTGCGTGGCGAGGATGGTGAACGGTCCGCTCAGAAAGAGACCGGCATCAGCACCGGTGAGCCGAATTGCCCAGTCGAGTGAGCGCCTGGCGAGGGCGAGGGGGTCTGAGGCGAACATCACGATGTCGCGGGTGGCTTGCTGGAATTTCGCTTCCTCGGACTGACGCCAGGTCCGCCGGAGCCAGGCCGGTGGCACGAATCCCGCGTAGAGCAAGGGGACGATGGCGATCGTCGCAAGGGCGAAAACGAGCTGTATAACGGGCTGGGTGGCCAGGGAGGTCGTGAAGACGGTGGCGAGGAGAAGGGCAACGATCGCGAGGTATCCGAGACTGAGCGCGCGCATCCGGGCGCGTTGCACCACGGTGCGGCGGCGGGCGGCGAACCAGAGTCGCATGCTTGGCTCGCCCACGCAGCCGCTCCATACCAGGACGAACGCGGCGGTGGCGATCAGCTGGAGCGGCCTGGGAGCGGTCTGCCCGAAGATCGCCGAAACCCCAATCTCTAGCAGGCCCGTTGCGGCGACGATGGCGAAGACCACCCTCAGGGTCCGGGGCTTGAGCGGAATGACCGCGTGCCGGAATAAGAGAAGGGCAAGTCCCGATACGAGGAAGATGGTGATGGTGACGTAGGCGGTGGCGGCAGTGAACGAAGGTCCGAGGACCTTGCCAACCTGACTGAGAATGGATACCGCGGCAAGGGAGGCGATCGCCAGGGCGAGGTACATCCGGCTCCTGTCGTGGGTGACGAGCCATTCGCGGACCGTTAGCACCGCGATCACGGCGAAGGCCGCCGTGGTGGCGTACTGGCTGGCCGTAATGAAACCGCCCTGGCTCACTGTTGCTAGAACCGGTTACCGAGGCAACTCATTGCTCGGTAAGCCGTTGCATCGCTGGGCCCTGACCGGACGACCCCTGCGTGCTTTGATCCTCGAAGACCGACAGCCTGACCCTTAACCTTTTCTCACTCGCCCTTCAGGCTCAATTTACCTTCGTGTGGGAGCATTCCTGACATCGCTGCTAGCAAGATGGGCCGCGGCGCGGCGCTGCCCCTGGTCGCCCTGCTGCTAATGACGGCGTGTCAGCCGGTGGCCCAATCCAAGCCCGGATCGAGTCCGGCCGCGTCATCTGCAGCGTCGGCGTCCTCGTCGCCGACCCCGGCGGCCGCCAAGCACGTGTTCGTCATCGTGTTGGAGAACACCTCCTACCAGCTCGCGCTGCGCCAGCCCTACATCGCCAGCCTGGCGAAGCAGTACGCAGTGGCGACAAACTATGCCGAGGTCGGGAGCCCCAGCCTCCCGAACTACCTGGCGATGACCTCGGGCTCGACCTGGGGGATCCGCGACGATAACTACCACCAGCTGCCGGCGACCGGGTTGGGACAGCAGATGAGCGACGCGAGCATCTCCTGGAAGGCCTACATGGAGGGATTCACGGGAGACTGCTTTAACAGCCCCTATCCCTACGCACTCAAACACAATCCCTTCGCCTATTACGGCGGCGCCTGCCCGACGAACGTCGTGCCCATGACCGACCTCGCCCCGGACCTGACCGGAGACACGCCGCAACTCTCGTGGATCACGCCCGGAATGTGCAATGACGGGCACGACTGCGGAGTCGCGACGTCCGATCGCTGGCTCGCGCAGTTCGTTCCCCAGATCACGAGCTCGCCGGCGTGGAAGCAGGGCGGGGCGCTGTTCGTCGTGTGGGACGAATCCAGCTCCGCCGGCGGCCGGGTCGCCTTGCTGGTCATCACCCCGAATCTACGTGGCCAGCTGACGATGCCCTTGAATCACTACTCGCTGCTGGCGACAATTGCCGACCAGCTGAATGTGGCGCGGCTCGGCCTTGCCAAGGACGCGACCTCGTTGCAGCCGCGGCTCGAGGCTGCTGCCGCCTCAAGCCCGACCGGCGGATAGCACTCCACCCTGGGCTGAACGTCTCAAACGCTCGCCCGGCACTAGCGCGCCGCTCGCGTGGGCCGACGGGCCCGGCAAGCGCGGGACAGAAATCCTCGTTTCACCCCCAGGGGGAAAACTCAGGATTTGATATACTAGTTATCACGTTATGCGTAATGGGAACGCATGATCCACTACTCTCAATTCGCGGCACGCCGCGCCTCCCGGTTGCCCCTGCTTGGCGCGATCGCCAGCCTGGCGGCCGTCGCCATCTGGCTGGGCGACCCGCAGGTCGGGGCTGCGACGGCCACTGCCGCCCGCGTCCCGGTCGCCAACCGGCCGATGATCGGGGTGCCGCTGCGCCTGAACGACCACCGGTCGCTTCGCCTTGCCAACCAGAGTGACCCCCCGCAAATCGCCACGCTCCCGCCAAGCTCTGGCGGACTCCCGCAGGCGGCGGTCGCGCTCTTCAACCGTGATCGAGCCGCGGCCGGGCTCCCATCACTCAACGAATCCCTGACACTTGACGCGATTGCGTCGACGCGCGCCCAGCAGATGGTGACGGACGGGCTCACCCATATGCGACCGGGTCGCACCGTGATGGCCGTCACGGAACTGCTCCACCAGAATGGCGTCACCTACATGTGGAACGGCGAGAACATCTTCTGGTCGGGCGGGCCGCCATTCGACGACGCCATCTCCTCGGCCGACGTCTGGTGGATGAACTCACCGGAGCATCGAGACAACATTCTCGGTGCGCATTTCCGCCAGGTCGGCATCGGCACGGCGATCGACTCCGGAAAGATGTACATCTCCGCCGTCTTCACCGACTAACGTTGAAAATCGCTGATCAGGCGGCCGCCTGGTCGTCGAGACGCTCGCCCAGGCTGCGGAGGAGGGCGCGAACGGCTGGCTCCCAGAGATGGGTCCCGGACTCCTCGCCTAGGATGCGCAGCGCGCGCTCATTGTCGAAGGCCTGACGGTACGGTCGGTCGGAAATCAGGACATCGTAGGTGTCGGCGACCGCCAGGATGCGGGCCTCGAGCGGAATCTGCTCACCCCGCAGTCCGCGAGGATAGCCGCTGCCGTCGATGCGCTCGTGGTGAGCGATCACGATGTCGGCCTCATGGCGCAGGCTGGGCACCCGCAAGAGGATGTCGTGCCCCAGCGCTGGGTGTCGCTTGATAGCCGTCCACTCGTCAGGATCGAGCGGGCCCGGCTTGTTGAGGATGGCATCGGGGATGCCGATCTTGCCGACATCGTGGAGAAGCCCGGCGCGCGCGAGCGTCCGCAGCTTATCCGTGGGCAGCTCCATCGCGCGTCCGATGAGAACCGCGAGCTCCGCCACTCGCGTGTTGTGGCCCTTGGTGTTTTCGTCCTTGGCTTCGACGGCGGCCGTCAACGCGGCGATCGACTCGGCATGTTCGAGCTCGATGCCGACCTTGACTTCGAGCGCGAGCGTGGCTTCCATCACCGCGCGGAACGAGAGGCCCTTGGCCCGCTGCGCCGCCAGTGACCAGACGGCGAGCCCCACGCTAACCAGCATCAGCCCGTGATATTCCCACCAGGAGAGTCGCCAGACCTGGCCCAGCATCATGATGCCCTGCGCCTCGGCGAGGAGGAGGAAGGCGAGCACGAGGACGCCCTGGAGCGGCAGGCGTGCGACGAGGTAGGAAGCGGCCTGGCGCCACGCTGAAAAGAGCAACAAGGCGATGGTCGTCAAGCCCATCATGGTCGAGTAGGGTTTCACGCCAAAGGGCAGCTCGGCGATCACCTCCGTGCTGGCCACGGCAAGGATGCCGTAAATCGCGACCGCCGTTCCCAGCAAGACGATCAGCCAGCCTGCCGGCGAGAAGGGAAGACGGCGCTCGAAGGCGGCGGTCAGCGGCGTGTAGGATGCGGCGAAGAAGAGTGCGGGAACGAAGAGACTGAGGTAGGCCGAGACTCCGACGACAGCGCCGGCATAGGTGCCCGCCTCACCGCCTTGGAGGATGCCCGGGGTATCGATGCCGTGGACCGCGAAGATGCCACCCATCGCCATAAACCCGAGGCAGAGGAAGAGGACCCGATACTGGGCGATCTGGACCGCGGCAATCGCGAGCAGCACCGCGAGCCCGAATGCCAGCAACGACACCACCGTAACGATGATGAAATGCTGCCACGGCACGACGATGTTGGCATCAGCGGCGGGATGCGCCAGCAGCCAGGCGAAGGTGCCGGCAGGGAAGAGGAGGGAGCCGAGCGCCGCCGCCGGAGTGGCCCGTCTGATCCAGGGACGCGAAAGGGCAGCGGCGGTGGCCACATCAACATAACGGGGTAAAAACCCCCACCCTGCCCTCTGGCAGAAGGTGTGGTTCGCCGTATCATTTGGTTGTGGTTGAGACAGGCGCCCAGGCCGCGCTCCAGCAGACAGGCGTCCGCCTGACCCCACAGCGGCTGGCCATCGCTACCGTGCTGGCGCAGACGGGGAAAGAGACGTCGGCGCAGGAACTGTACGAGCGAGTCCGCAGGAAGCATGCCTATATCGGCCGGGCGACGGTCTTTCGGTCGCTCGACACCCTGGTCACCGCCGGTCTGGCGCAGCGGCTCGAGCGACCCGGTCACGTCTCCGCCTACGTCTGGTGTGAGCCCGGCCACCACCATCACCTGATTTGCACCACCTGCCGGACGGTCGAGGACCTCGACGAAGAGTCGGTCGCGCCGCTGGCCGAGACGATCGCGCGCCAGCGCGGCTTCCGCGTCGACCACGCGACCCTCGACTTCTACGGTGAGTGCCGGACCTGTTCCTCACGCGCGCGGGGTTCTCTCCCCCGCTTGCGGGCGAGGGTCAGGGTGGGGGCAACTAACCGCGCCAAGATATAGCTCCAGAAAGCGATCGTCGTGATGAAGAAGCCAACCGGGTAGGGAAAGTAGTAGGCGACGGTCAGGCCCGACCAGGTGAAGAGCACCGCGAGCAGCGCTGATAGCAGCACCCCGCGGCTTGGACGAGTCGTGAAGCGCTCAGCGATCGCGGCAGGCGCCACGATCAGGGCAAAGATCAGGAGGACCCCGACGACCTGCACCGCCTCCGAGACGGCGATCGCCAGGATGACCATGAACGCAATGGACAGACCGCGAACCGGCACGCCTTTGGCTTCAGCGACCTCCTCGTCGAGAGTGGCAAAGAGCAGCGGGCGGTAAACGACGACCAGCGCCAGCACCGTGAGCAATCCGGCGACCAGCGTCACGGCGACCTCGTCACTCGTGATCCCGAAGATCTGACCGAACAGGATGCCAATGGCGAGGCCGGCCGACCCCTTGTAGAGGGCGGTGAAGAGAAGGCCGAGGCCCAGCGACCACGCCATCACGAGGCCGATCGTCACATCGCGGCCGCGAAGCCGCTGGCCGAGGGCGCCCATAACGGCGCCGGCTGACATCGTGAAGGCGAGCAGTCCGGCGATCGGCGCGGCTCCCAACAGGACCGCCCCGGTTGCGCCGGCGAAGCCGATGTGCGACAGCGCGTGGGCGGCAAAGGAGAGGCCGCGCAGGACGACGAAGTAGCCGATGATGCCCGCCGATAGCGCGACGATCGTCCCGGCCTCGTAGGCGTGCTGCATAAAGGCGTAGCGCAGGAGTTCCTGGACGTCACGCAGCAGATCCCAACCGAAGTACGGTGCGGCAGCCAGGTAATGCTCAGGCATCGTGATGGGCGCTCTCCGCCTCGAGGCCCACGACGAACATGTGGCCGTGACTGTCGTGGAGCACCTCGACCGGCGCATCGTAGAGGCGGCTCAACTGTTCGGTCGTGATGACCTCGGCCGGCTTTCCGATCGCGACGCCGCCGTGCGCCACATACAGCACGCGATCGACGACGGGCAGCAGCGGGTTGATGTCGTGCGCAATCAGGAGGACGGTGAGGCCGTTCGCACGCGCCAGGTCCGCGACCAGCTCGGCAATGACGATCTGGTTGCGCAGGTCGAGGCTGGCCAGCGGCTCGTCGAGGAGCAACATCTGTGGGCGGCCGGCCAATGCCTGCGCCAGGAGCAAGCGCTGCTGCTCCCCGCCCGACAACCGCCCGATTGGGCGGTCCGCATAAGCCTGCGCATCGACCGACGTGATCGCCTGGTCGACCCGCTCATGGTACGTCGGATTGTTGCCCAGCTCGATTCCCCACCGGGCGCCGTCGATGCCCAGGTGAACGAAGTCGCGGCCTCGCACGGGCAGGTCGCGGTCGATGTTGCGGCGCTGGGGAACGTAGCCGACGTCGGCGTTGCCGCGATGCGGTCGCTTGCCAAGAACCTGGAGGCTACCCGCAGCGGGAGGCATGAGGCCGAGCAACAACCGCAGGAGCGTGGACTTCCCGCTGCCGTTCGGGCCCAGCACGGCCACGAACTCTCCCGTATTCACGGTGAAGCGGGCGTTTCGCCAGATCAGCTGGTCGCCGTAGGCGGCCGCCAGGCCATCGGCGACGATGGCGGGAGTGATCGAACGGGCCATGCTGCCCGTTATTGTCGGGGGAGAGCGGCCTGGAGGGAATTCAGCTGTCTGATCTGCCAGTCCTGGAAGGAGGCGGTCGCCGGTTGGACCGTTTCCGAGATGCCGACTACCGGGATACCGTTTTGCGTCGCCAGCTGCTTGAGGTTGTCCGTGATCGGGGTCGAGGTCTGCGTGTTATAGACGAGGACCTTGATCTGGCGGTGCGAGATCTGGTCCTGGAATTGGGCCACCGTTTGCGCTGGCGGGTCAGTGCCCTCAGAGATCGCCTGCATGAATTCCGCCGGCGAGATCAGGTTGAGGCCCAATGCGTGCGCCAGGTTGACGAAGATGCTTTCGGTCGAGCCAACAGCGACGCCAGTGTGGGTGGCTCGGATATGCGCGATCGCGTCATGGTATGGCTTGAGTGCGGTCGCGAGCGCCTCACGCTGCTGGGTGAAATAGGCAGCGTCTGCCGAATCGAGTGCGCGATAGTCCGCTGTGATCTTGTCAGCGACCGTGTCGACCCACTCGGGGTTGTACCAAAAGTGCGGGTTGTCGCCCGCTTTCTTGTTCAGAAGGTCGGCGACGGTGAACACCTTGCGGTTCTGGTTGGGGTTTGCCGATAGCAGTTTGCTGGCCCAGGCGTCGTAGCCGGCGCCATTGAGGACCACGTAGTCGGCCGTCGCGAAGGCGCGGGCATCGATGGCGCTGCTCTCGTATTCGTGGGGATCGGTGTTTGGGTTGGTGACGATGCTGGTCATCGTGACATGCGAGCCGCCCAGCTGGGCCGCGATGCTCCCCCAGAAGTTCTCGCCCGCTATCACCTGCAGGGTGCCCGACCCGGCGCCCGTGGCAGGTGCGCCGCAGGCGGCCAGGGGGGCGAGGAGTGCGCCGACGATCAGCGTCTTGATAACCCGAGTCATTTGATACCCAGTATCATAGCCCCTGTACGGCGGCGGCCTGAAGACCAGCTCCAAGCCTGCATTTGCAACTCGCGCTCTTCACAGTCGAGGCCCCAGCATCCTATGGTGGAGCAGCGACGGGTACCCCGTCCTGGATTTCTCAGAAAGGAGGTGCAGGGTGTACTTCGGTGGAGGCGGACTACTTATCGTGCTCGGGATTGTTGCCCTCGTACTCGGCTACACCTTGATCGGGATCATCCTGATCATCCTCGGTCTGTTCGGCGGCGGCTTCGGCTTCTACAACAGTCGTCGCGGCGGGCCCTAGCGGGCGATCCCTTCACGACCCGGCGACTGCCACCCGGTAGTCGCCGGGTTTTTTGTTTCTAGCCCTCGCCGCGGATGTCGCGCGGCGCGTAATTGAGGACGCAGGGTAGTCCGTTGACGGTCAACTGCGCGTCCGTGACGGTGTAGGGGTTGAAGTTCGTGAAGCGGCAGCTCGGCCACGGGGCAGCCAGCGTCGGCGGCAAGGATTCAGTCCCCGGCAGGTAATAGTTCCCGCCCACCTGGTCGACGCCGCCAGGGACGGCATACCACTCGTCCGGCTGCGCGGCGAGCGCCTGGGCCATGAACTGGTGCCAGATGGGGGCGGCTCCCACGATGCCCGTTGAGTTGTGGGCGAGCCGATGGTAATCGGGATTGCCAACCCAGACGGCCGTGGCCAGCGATGGCGTAAAGCCCACCGTCCAGTTGTCGCGGAAGTCCTGGGTGGTGCCGGTCTTGGCGCCGACGTGGCGGCCGCGGAGCGTCAGGTCGCCGCCGCACCCGAACGACATGCAACGGTTGCGGTCGTCCGACATGATCGAATCGATGATGAAGGCGACCTGCTGCCTGATGGCACGGAACTCGTTCTTCGTCGGGTCGTAGGCGAAAACGGTTTTGCCCAGCCCGTCCTCGATGCGCAACACCGGTGCGGGCCGATGACGGAGGCCGAGGTTGGCGAGCGTCGAGGCCCCGGTGACCATGTCCAGCGGTGAGACGCCGTAGCCGCCCAGCGTCAGGCTCATGCCGTAATGGTTGTCGGCCTGATTGAGACTGGTCACGCCCATCCGCCGCGCGGTGTCGAGCACGGCCGGGATTCCGGTGGTGAGCTCGACCTTGATCGCCGGGATGTTGAGCGAGTTACCCATCGCCATCTTCAGCGGGATCGTGCCGTGGAAGTGCTGGTCATAGTTAAGCGGGGCATACGGCTTCAGCCCATCGGTGCCGCCGCCCAGCGGAAACACCATCGGCTGGTCGAGGATCGGGCTGGTCATGTTCAGCCGGCCACTCTCGATCGCCGCCGTGTAGGTGAACATCTTGAATGACGATCCGGGCTGGCGGGTGGTCGTGGTCGCCATGTTGATCTGACCGCCCGGACTGTAGTAGTCGTCCCCACCCACCATGGCCAGCACCTCGCCCGTCCTTGGATCCATGGCCACCAGCGCGCCGTCGTGGAAGTCGTAGTAATTGCCCTGGCTGTTGATCTGGTTGCGGACCACCGCCTCCGCCAGGTGCTGCAGGTTGAGGTCAAGGCTCGTGTAGACGCGATAACCCTTGCGATCGCTCGGGCGGATGTGGAACTGCTTGTCGAGGACGTCGAGAACGTACTTCTCGACGAAGTAGGGAGCCTGCAGCTGGTTGGTCGGATAGAAGAACTGCAGTTGCTCGTTCTCGGCAGCCAACGCTTGCTCGGGCGTGATCATTCTCTGCGACACCATCGCGTTGAGCACTTCCGCTTGCCGCACCTTGGCCTGGGTGGGGTTGACCAGCGGGCTATTCTGCGTCGGCGCCTGCGGCAACCCGGCCAGCATCGCGGCCTGGCCGAGCGTCAGGTCGTGCGAGTTCGTGTGGAAGAAGCCCCTGGCCGCCGCCTCCGCGCCGTAACTCTGCGCGCCGTAATAGATCGTGTTCAGATAGAGCTCGAGGATCTGGTCCTTCGAGTAGCGGCTGTTGAGGTCGACGGCGAGCACCGCCTCGCGGAGCTTGCGCTGGATCGTGGGCGGGGGGTTCGGGCCGATGAACACCTGCTTGACCAGCTGCTGACTGATCGTACTCCCGCCCTGCGCGATACGGTGATGCGAGTAATCGGCAACCGCCGCCCGCACGATGCCGCCCACGTCGACGCCTTTGTTGTCGTAGAAGGTCCTGTCCTCGATCGCGATCGTCGCTTGCTTGATGAACGGTGACATGGACTTCAGAGGCACCACGATCCGGTGGTCGCCATGGTCGCCAATGTCGTCGATGAGGGTGCCGTGCCGATCGAAGATGAGCATGTCCTGGTTGAGGCCACTGGCGGAGAGGCCGTCGACCGCGGGGAGGTTCCCGACGGATTCGGCCGCGAACGCCGGGATCACCATCAACGGAAGGGCGAGCATGAAGACCGCCACCAGGATGAAGACGCGCCGGCTCTTGATGCGGCGCTGGCTCTTCCGAAGCAACCGCAGCCGGCGGTGCAGGGAATAGCGGGACAGACGGCGTCGGGGCATCAGGCAGCGGCTTGTGGCGATACGGCTTGCGACATCACCAAAAATGATAGCGTAGCTGTAGGGAAAGGTGTAGTCTTGAGGTCAAGTCTGAATACGGGGCGCCCCGCCCTTTTTGGCACGTCGACCACTCGGCCGGTTGCCAGCGACGCACCGCGCCTAATACAGTGGAATGGTGAGGCTCGCTCGAACGGTAGCCCGCCCATTGGTGGCAAGCCTCTTCATCGCGTCAGGGCTCGAGGTGCTGGCGAATTCTGAGCCGCGGGCGAAGGCGGCAAAGCCCGTGGTCGACAAGGTCGCCTCTGTCGTGCCCTTCGCGCCCACAGATCCGATTGACGCGGTCAGGTTGAACGCGGCGGTCCACCTTGGCGCCGGGGTACTCCTGGCCGCCGGCGTGATGTCGCGGCTCGCCGCCCTTTCGCTTGCGGTGTCAATGGTGCCGACCACCATCGCCGGTCACCCCTTCTGGGAGATCGACGACCCGGGCAAGCGCTCGCAGCAGCGGGTGCAGTTCCTCAAGAACACCGCTATCCTTGGCGGGTTGCTGGTACTGGCTCTCGATTGAATGGAACATAGCCGGGCTGCGGCTGGTTCTTGAGGGCGTGAAACAAGCCATTTTCGCCGCCGGCTGTTTTTGGGGCGTCGAGGCGGCGTTTCGCGAAATACCTGGTGTGACACGGACCACGGTCGGCTACACCGGCGGCACGACGGAGAACCCCTCGTACCGTCAGGTCTGTACTGGAAACACCGGCCATGCCGAGGCGGTGCAGGTCGATTTCGACCCCGACCAGGTGACCTACGAGCAGCTTTTGGATGTCTTTTGGGCCAGCCACGATCCGACGACGCTGAACCGTCAGGGTTGGGACCTGGGCACCCAGTACCGTTCCGCAATCTTTTCTACCGACCCCGCGCAGCAGACCGCCGCGACGGCATCGCTTCTGACGCGGCAGGAAACACGCCGCAAGCCGATCGTGACCGAGATCACTCCGGCGTCCGCCTTCTACCCGGCGGAGAACTACCACCAGCAGTACCTCGAGAAGCGCGGCCAGGCCAGCTGTCACGTCGGCCTCAAGTCGGATCAGCCAGTCATTGATGCCGGACCGAAAGTCCAGGGAGGAACCTCGCTATGGCAAAGGCTCTTGAAGACCGGATCGTCGAAAACGTAGAGCCGCGGCCCAACGCGGCCGATGACATCGTCTTGGTGCCGACCGACCGGCGTGTCCGGGTGATGTTCGGTGGTACCACGAGCGCCGACAGCCGCGCCGTGATGCTGGTGCTCGAGAAGAAGCGGCTGGCGATCTACTACTTTCCGGTGAAAGACGTCCGAATGGATCTGCTCCAGCCAACGAACTATAAAAGCTCCCATGCGGGTAAGGGCGAAGCGAGCTTCTACTCCGTCAAGGTCGGAGACCGGGTCGCGGAAAAGGCCGCTTGGCGTTACCTGCAACCCGAGCGCCCTGACCTGAAGGATTACGTTGCCTTCTACTGGGACAAGATGGATGCCTGGTTCGAGGAGGACGACGAGGTCTTCGTTCATCCCCGCGATCCCTACCATCGGGTGGACGTCTTGAACAGCTCTCGCCACGTGAAGGTCATCGTCGGCGGTGAGGTCGTCGCCGAGACCACCCAGCCCCGCCTCCTGTTCGAGACCGGCTTGCCCACCCGCTACTACATTCCGAAGGTGGACGTGCGACTGGACCTACTGACGCCCACCAACACGTCGACGCGCTGTCCCTACAAAGGCAAGGCGTCCTACTGGACCGTCAACGTCGGCGGCAAGGAATTCACCGATATCGTCTGGGGCTATCCGGCGCCAATCCCAGAGTGTCCGAAGATCGAGAATCTCCTGTGCTTCTACGATGAGAAGGTCGATGCCGTCTACGTGGACGGCGAGGTACAAGCCAGGCCGGTGACCCCCTGGTCATAAGCGGCTAGGAGGGTTCCTGCCGGAGAGCGGGGCGGCATCCGTTGCATGGACGGATGGACCCCACCGTCAAGTTCATCATCGAGGCGGCTTGCCTGGTCGGTGTGATCCTGCTCGCGGCGGTATCGACGCCCGCACTGGGTGGAAAACGCTGGGACAGGTCGATGTGGCTCCGATCCACCGGTGTCCTCGTGGTCGGCCTCGTCTACCTTGTCGTCAACCCGAGGGGCGCGCCGGATCTCTTCCCGGTCGTGATCGGCTGCACGGTGTTCGTCGTTGTCCTGGTGGGGCTGATGCTGGCGATCGCGCTCGCCTGGCGGTTCGCCCACCGCGAGCGGCGGACCGAAATCGATCAGGAGGCAGCGGTCAACCTCGGCGCCATGGGCCTCTTCGGTGTCTTTGCTGCGGTCTGCCTGATCGCAGCCGTGGCCTGCGCGCTCGGACTCGTTCAGGGCCTTGGTGACCAGTCGGCCTACCAGCACGCTCCAAGTTGCGCAACTGTCTCCAGCAGTTCGTGTCGTAGCCAGGCTGACGCACGATTCGTCCGAAGGTGGGCCGAGAGTTCAGGGGGGCGACACTGGATTGCGGTGACTGTGCTCGGCCAAAACCAGGCAATTCAGGTCGCAACCGCATACGACGTGTGGCAGAGCCTCATTCCGGGGAACCGCGTTGTCCTAACCTCCTGGAATGGCCACGTGACGGAGGTGAGTCTGCCGGGCGTGGGGTCAATGCAGACGGTGGATTCGCCGAACTTCGCTCTAATTCCGTTTATCGCGTTACTTGTCGGCTCCCTCGTCGGCTTGTTCATGTTTTCGATGAACGCGCTGATGTCCTGGCTGAAATGGTTGGCGGCCTCAAGAGGGATCGACGTTGACCGCCTCGCCGCATGAATTGAACTCAGAGCTCTGGGTAGCGGAAGCACCTGACCAGGTGGTCGTTCACCAGCCCGGTCGCCTGCATGAACGCGTAGCAGATCGTCGGTCCGACGAAGTTCGCGCCGCGCGCGATCAGGTCCTTGCTCAACGCCCGTGACTCGGCGGTCTCCGCGGGAATGTCGCCCATCGTCTTCCACGCGTTGCGCCGTGGCCGGCCACCGACGAAGGACCAGGCGTAGCGATCGAAACTGCCCTGCTCCTTCGCGATCGCCTGGACCACGCGGGCATTTCGGACGGCGCTCTCGATCTTGCGCCGGTTTCGGACGATCGCCCGCAGGGTCATCAGACCGTCGACAGTCGTCTCGCGAAAGCGGGCGACCGCTGCTGGGTCGAAGTCCTTGAACGCTTTCCGGTAGGCCTCGCGCTTCCGCAGGATCGTCATCCAGCTCAGCCCGGCCTGGGCGCCCTCGAGGACCAGGAACTCGAAGAGGAGATGGTCGTCGTGGACCGGCACACCCCACTCTCGGTCGTGGTACTCGAGCATCAAGGGGTTTCCCTCCGCCCAGCCGCATCGCTGAATGGCCACACCTTATAGTCGCATCGTGCCCGACCTCCCGCCATGGTTCTTCGAGCCCAAGGGACGCTACGACGAGCATCTCTTCGAGAGCGCGGTGCTGAAAGGCAATCCGCTCGGCGATCCTCATCGCCGCCCGCTCTGGGTTTACCTGCCGCCCGGGTACGACGCGGACCCGCAGCGCCGCTACCCGAGCATTTACGTGATCCAGGGGCTCACCGGCCAGATCGACATGTGGCGAAACCGCCCCGCGTTCCGGCGAAACTTCCCGGAGCTGGCCGACGCCCAGTTCGCGGCCGGCACCGCCAAGCCGTGCATCCTTGTCTATGTCGACTGCTGGACCTCGGTGGGTGGCAGCCAGTTTGTCGACTCGCCCGGCACCGGCCAGTATCACACCTATCTCTGCGATGAGATCGTCCCCTGGGTCGACGCCCGCTATCGAACGCTGCCGCAGGCCCGTCATCGCGGCATCGCCGGCAAGTCGAGTGGCGGATATGGCGCCATGATCACGCCCATGCTCCGGCCGGATCTGTTTGGGGGCCTGGCGACTCACGCGGGCGACGCGCTCTTCGAGATGTGCTACGCGCACGACTTTCCAAAGTCCGTGCGGACACTTCGTGACCACTATCACGGCTCCTTCGACGAGTTCTGGACGGACTTCCGCAGCCGGACCGCCTTCACCAGGGAGGGCGACGGCGAGCTCCTCAACGACTGGTGCATGGCGGCCTGCTACTCCGCCGACGATGACGGGACCGTCCACCTGCCGTATGACACCGCAACCGGCCAGCTCATCCCGGAGGTCTGGGAGCGCTGGCTGCGCTGGGACCCGGTGCGGATGGTGCCGCGCCACGCGGACGCACTGCGAGCGATGAAGGCGATCTATATCGACGCCGGCAAACGCGACCAGTATCATCTCGACCTGGGCGCAGAGGCCTTCCGCCGGGCGCTGGAGGCGATCGGGGTGACCGACGTCTTCTTCGAGCTCATCGATGCGACCCACGACGCCATCGAGTACCGATACCCGATCGCGATCAAGTATTTGGCGGAGCGGTTGACTCCCTCAAAGCGATGAAACGGACGAATAGATCGCCGGCGTCTCGGCCGCGGCGTGTTCAACCGCTGCCTCTGATGCACCTCGAACTGTGGGTCACCCTTCGTAAAGACCGAACGCGCGCAAGCCGGATCCTTGGAAGAAGCTACACCGTTGCCCGTCGGATTACCCAGGACGGAGGAGGAAGCGGCCCCTGGGTGTTCATTGTCGACCCCGATCCGCCTGATCCTAAGACCAGGCGGCTAAGGGCCACGCTTGCCTTGAGACCCGAAGAGGACCTCTGGGTGGAGCTTGTGTTCTATCCGAATAGGGTCCAGGCGCGAAACATCATCCGGCAAATTTGGAAAGATCCCCAATTCGCGGTGCACGCTGCCGCCCTCGACGGTCTCGTCTCGAGGCGGAAGGCTGGTTATCCGGGGACTCTCGCGTACGCCAGCCTAAAGCCGGTTTAGGCTTCTCCTCCCCAAAGGGCTAGGCAGCGCGCCGTCCTCACCGAACGTCCGGGTCGCGTCCTCGCCGTCCGGGTGAAGGCGCCGATCTCGTTTCAGTCGTACCGTGACAGCAGCCGAGCAACCCCCACCGCGACCCCTCGAGAGGGAGGGAGATTTTGGAGATCGGCACAAGGAGAAAGCAACATCATGGCGACTCTCAAAGACCTTTCTAACGACATCGAAGCGCTGGTGGAGAAAGCGAGCAAGAGCGTGGTCCGGGTCGACGCTCGGAGGGGCCGGGCGGGCACCGGCATCGTCTGGGACACCGGTCTCATCCTGACGGCCAACCACGTGGTCGAGCAGGAGGATGACATCGCGGTGGTCGTCGACGACAAGAGCACGAAGGCGACGCTGGTGGGCCGTGACCCGGCGACCGACGTGGCGCTGCTCAAGGTCGAAGGCCTGACGG
Organism: Candidatus Dormiibacterota bacterium; assembly: GCA_035544955.1. Classification (NCBI taxonomy): domain Bacteria; kingdom Bacillati; phylum Candidatus Dormiibacterota; species Candidatus Dormiibacterota bacterium. The sequence goes on along the minus strand of DASZZN010000044.1, from coordinate 35,583 downwards.
CCCCAGCGCTGCCGCGTGCGAAAGTGGAAGACCTCAAGCCGGGGCAGATCGTGCTGGCGATCGGGCGGCCCGGCAGCCTCAAGGCGACCTTTGGCACGATCAGCGCCGTTTCATCGTCCTGGCGCGGATGGCGCGGAAGCGAGATCGAGCACCTGATCCAGACGAACGCCCCGCTCTATCCCGGGTTCAGTGGCGGTCCCCTGGTCGACGTCGACGGTCGTGTCGTCGGCATGAACAGCTGGGTCTTCGGCCGCGGAGACGGGCGGGCGATTGCGATGGACGTGGCCGAGCGCGTCGTGGCCAGCCTTCGGTCCGAGGGCCGGATCAAGCGTCCTTACCTGGGGATCGGCACCCAGGAAGTGCCCCTGCCCGACGCCGTCAAGGGCCGGGTCAACCAGGACAGCGGGCTGCTGATCGTGGCGGTCGAGCCGCAGAGCCCGGCGGACAAGGCGGGGCTCATGCAGGGCGACACGCTCGTCGCGCTGGACGGGACCGCAACCAGGAGCCTGGAAGACCTGTATTCGGGGCTGCGGAAGATCAAGGTCGGCGCCACCCAGACCGTCAAGGTCGTCCGTGCCGGCGAGGTGAAGGAGATCCCGGTGACGGTGGGCGAGGCCGGCCGCTAACGGCCCTCACCCCGAACGTCTCAAACGCTCGCCTGGCACTAACGTCTCAATCGCTCGTATGGCACTAAAGCGCCACTCGCGAGGGGCGACGCCCCGAGCGCCGCTCGCGTGGGCCGACGGGCCCGGCTTGCGGGAGAGGGTCGGGTGGGCGAACCTGGAAACGGCCGTGTCGCAGTCCGATCAACGAGCGATACAAGCCATGCGGGAAAGCCGCGACCCTGACTTATGACTGTAGGTGCGGGAGATCCCGCGACCAGAATGGCAAGCAACCGGCGCCTTTTCATCGTGCTCAGTGGATGGGCTGGCTTTGCCGTGTTTTTCGCCGCCTGGCTGTACTTCCACTGGGGTGGTAGCTCGGCAACTCGTCGGTTCGACGACATCGGGGAAACCCTGGCCGCCCTCGTCGCGGCCGCGGCCTGCGGAGTCGCCGCCTGGCGTCATCAGCGCCGAACCCGGATCGCCTGGGCGCTGATCGGCGCCTCCGCGCTGTGCTGGGGTCTGGGCCAGGCCGTCTGGTCGTACTACGAGCTGGTCAAGGCCCAGCAGACTCCGTTCCCTTCCCTGGCTGATCTCGGATATCTCGCCGCCGTGCCGCTCGCGGTCGCCGGCGTGCTGTCCTTCCCCTCGGCGCCCAACCGAGCCACCTCCCTGCTCAGGACGATCCTGGACGCGCTCCTCATCGCCGGCTCGCTCTTCATCATCAGCTGGGCGACGGTCCTCGGCACGGTCTACCGAGCCGGCTCGGGCGGTCTGGTGTCGCAACTGATCGGTCTGGCTTACCCCGCCGGCGACATCGTGATCGCGACCATCCTGCTGATCGTGGCGTCCAGGGCCGGTCGCGCCAACCGCCTGCCCTTTCTCCTGCTGACCGGAGGGCTGATCGCCAACCTGCTGTCCGACAGCGCGTTCGCCTACCTGACGACCACCAACACCTACGGAACCGGCAATCCAACCGATACTGGCTGGGCCGCCGGCTACCTGCTGATCGCGATCGCGGGCCTTCGGGCGGCCACGACTCGCGCGGCGAGCCCGGCCGCGAGCGATGGCACACCCGGTCGGATCTGGCTGGCGCTACCCTACGTGCCGATCGCGGCGGCGGCCATCGTCGCCGTCGTCGAGGAGTCGCTGCCCGGAGAGCTGGACCCGGTGGTGTTCTGGTCTGTGATGGGTCTGATCGTGGGCGTCGTCCTTCGGCAATACCTGATGCTCACCGACAACCAGCTCCTCAACCGACGGCTGGAAGCGAACGCGGCCGACCTCGCCAAGAGGGAAGAGCATTTTCGCGCACTGGTCCAAAACTCGTCGGATGTGATTACGCTTATCGGGCGTCACGGCTCGATCAGGTATCAGAGCGCCTCCGTCGAGCGGATCCTCGGGTATAAGGAGGACGAGCTCCTGGGCAAGCCGTTCGGAGACCTGGTGCACCCAGAGGACCGCACCCAACTGCTCCGGAAGATCGACGAGGCCATCAATATCGTCGGACCGCCGATTTCCGCCGAGTGCCGGCTGCGGCGGGTGGACGACTCCTACTGCCTTGCCGAGATCACGATCACCAATCTCCTCGAGCTGCCCGCGGTCCGCGGCCTCGTTCTGAACACTCGCGACGTCAGCGAGCGCAAGGCGTTGGAAGAAAAGCTCACGCACCAGGCGTTCCACGACTCGCTCACCAACCTGCCCAACCGGGCTGCCTTCCGGATCGGCCTGGACCACGCCTTGAGTGGGAGCGCCGAGGGGCGGATCGCGGTTCTCTTCCTCGATCTCGACGATTTCAAGGCCGTGAATGACACGCTGGGCCACAACATCGGCGATCAGTTACTGGTCGCGGTCGGTGCTCGCGTCGCGTCCACGCTACGACCTGGCGACACGGTTGCGCGCCTGGGCGGTGACGAATTCGCGGTCCTGCTGAAGAGGATGGAGGACGAGCAGATCGCCGAGCGGGTCGCCGAACGGATCACGCGCCAGCTTTTGCCGCCCTTCGCGATTGGAGGGAAGGAGATCTCCATACGGGCCAGCATTGGCATCGCCGGCCTGGTGTCGGGGCAGGAGGCGGCGGATGAGCTCCTCAAGAATGCGGACGTCGCGATGTACATCGCGAAGGCGAAAGGCAAGGCGCGCTTCGTCCACTTCGAGGCCTCGCTGGCGAACGCGGCGATCGAGCGGATGGAACTCGAGCACGACCTGCGAAGCGCGCTCGAAGAGAAGCAGTTCGTGTTGCAGTACGAGCCGGTGATCATGCTCGAATCCGGCGCGGTTCACAGCGTCGAGGCGCTGGTGCGGTGGAACCATCCACGCCGGGGCCTCCTGTCCCCGGTAGATTTCATCGGTGTCGCTGAGCAGAGCGGGCTGATCGTCGACCTCGGGCGCTGGGTGCTGCAACAGGCGACCCGCGACGGGCGCCGCTGGCAGGTGCGCTTTCCGTCGGTGCCGCCGATGCAGATCAGCGTCAACCTCTCCGGGCGGCAGATCGAGCGTCCCGAGTTGATCAAGGAAGTCGTCGACGCGGTCGACGCCGCCGGTCTCGACCCCCAATCGTTGATCCTCGAGCTGACCGAGAGCGTGCTGATTGCCGACACGGAGCCGGTGGCTCGCACGTTGCAGGAACTCCGGAGCCTTGGCTTCCGCCTCGCGCTCGACGACTTCGGCACCGGCTACTCGTCGCTCGGGCACCTGCGGGACTTCCCGGTCGACATCCTCAAAATGGATGCGTCCTTCGTGGCCGGCATTGGACGCGGCATGGCCGACGGCGCCATCCTGCGCGCCATCATCGGGCTCGCCAACAGCCTGGGCTTGATGACGATTGGGGAGGGTATCGAACGGCAAGATCAGCTGGCCGCGCTGAACGCGATGGGCTGCAACGCAGGCCAGGGTTTCTACTTCTCCAAGCCCCTCGAGTACGAGGCGATGGAGGCGCTGCTGGCATCGTGCATCCAGAGCGGCACGGGGCGGCAGCTGCCGCCCGCGTGGCGTATGAGCGCGTAGGCTCGTCACTTAAGATGCACGCCTATGCGTGCCCGCCGGGCGGCCACACTGGGGGTGCTGCTCGCACTCACCGGTTGCGACAGCAGCCCGCCGCCGAACGAGCCAAGCTTGCCTCCGCCAAGCGTGATCAGCGGTGCGGTCCCACTGGCAGCCGGCTGTACCGGCCCGTCGCCGCCGGCGCCGACTGAGCCGTCGCTCGCGGCCGATCCTGGTGATCCACGGCAGCTGGTCGCGAGCTGGCTGGAGAATGCGGTGGGCACAATCGTCGCCGTCAGCCATGACGGGGGCGCTACCTGGAGTCGATCGGCCCTCCCAGGTTTGCTCAGCTGCGCCGGTGGCCGCTACGCCCATACGAGCGACCCCTGGGTGTCGATCGGACAGGACGGCATCATCTATGTCGCCGGTCTAGCTTCCCAGCCGGCCACCTCGACCGGTACCACTCGCGACGTCGTGGTGAGTGTCTCGCGCGATCATGGGGCCAGTTGGGAGGCGCCCGTTGTCGTCGAGAGCGGGACCGCGCCGCCGCTCCAACCTGACAAAGAGGCGATCCTGGCCGATCCGCGGCGTCCCGCAACCGCGTATGCGGTGTGGGTCGACTACCGGGTCTTAAGCGGCGTCGAGCCGTCGGTCGACAAGGTGATGTTCTCGCGCACCAGCGATGGGGGCCACACCTGGTCGACCCCGGCCGCGATCTACAGTGGCAACGACGAAGCCCAGCAGAACCAGCTGCTGATGACCGCCGGTGGCGTGCTGCTCGATGTCTTCGCCGAAGCTCCCTCGCTGCCTGGCACGCCGCATCCGCCGCCGTTGCCGGTCAAGATCCGGCTGATCCGCTCGACCGACCAGGGAAAGACCTGGTCGGCACCGGTTGATGCGGCGACGTTCACCTACACGAACGCCGTCGATCCGGGCAGCGGTGCTCAGCTTCGTTTCAGCGGCCAGGATATTACCGCCACGTCGGCTGGCAATGCCGTGTACGTCGCCTGGTTCGAAGACCACGCGGATTTCTCAACGATCCAGGTCGCTCGCTCCGAGGACGCCGGGGTTCACTGGCGCGCACCGCAGCGCGTAGTGCGTGAGAAGGCCGAAGCCTTTCTACCCACGCTGGCGGTGGCCGGCGATGCCACGGTCGGATTGCTCTGGTACGACTTCCGCCATTTCACGCAAGGCAGCCCGGTGCTCGACACCGAGGTCTGGTTCAGCACGTCGCGCGATCGCGGCGTCCACTGGACCGAACGCCGAGCGGCCGGGCCGTTCGATCTGCGTTCCGCGCCCGCCGTCCGCTACGGCCGCTTCATCGGCGACTACATGGGGCTGGTTGGCCTACCCGACGGCTTCGCGGCGGCTTTCGTCCAGGCGACGCCATCGAGCCGGCACGGCCCCACGGACGTCTTCTTCTCGCGAATCGCCGGCTAGGCCGGCTTCAGGCCGAAGAAGTTGGTGCCGACGGCGGTCATCACCAGCTGGCCGTTCTGGTTGCGCAGGTGGCCGCGCCAGCGAACGATCCCCATCGGCCGGCTGTTCGATTTACGGGCCGCAAGCACCTCGATCTGTCCGGTCAGGGTATCGCCGGGCCGCACCGGAGCCGGCCAGCTCAACTCTTCCATTCCGGGCGAACCAAAGCTGCTGGTTTGCGCGATCAGGTTCCGCACCAGCAGGCCCATGAAGAGGGCGCCCGTGTGCCAGCCGCTGGCAATCAGCCCGCCGTAGATCGTGAAGCTCGCCGCGTTGGGATCGAGGTGCATCGGCTGCGGATCGTACTGCTGCGCGAACCCGATGATGTCCGCCTGGCTGACCTGAATGCTGCCGAGGTCGATGAGCTCGCCGACCTGGAAGTCCTCGTAGTAGCGAGTCAGGGGCGCAACGTCCGTTCAAGCTGATCGAGATGGAGTTCGAGGTGTGCGCAGAGCGGCATCGAGGCGATCTCCTCGGCGCTCATGGAAAAACCCTCGTAGAGGACCGCCCGTCGGCGCATCGCCTCGGCGTCGGCCGAGCGGAGGTAGGCGATGGTCCGCTGGTGATCGCGCTGGGCGAAGGCGAGTAACTGGTCGGGCGGTAGCGAGCTCAGCTGTTCGCTGGCGACGTCGCGCTGCTTGACCTGGGGCAGCAACTCCAGCTCCGCCAGTTTGCCGGAGCCGATCTGCGACGTGAGCACGCCGTAGAACTTCGACAGGACGACGATGTGGGCGAGGATGTCGTGGCCAGTCCACTCAGCACCCGACCCACCGACGGAACTGGTTGGAATGTCCCGAACGAGATCCGCCAGCCTGGCCGAGTCAGCTTCCAGCCGATCGGCGAGCCGGCGCCGCTCGAAATCCACGATCTCATCGAGGAACGACCACATCTCGCGCTCCGTAAACGCCGGACTCTCGATCCGCACTCGGCAAGTCTAGGGGGTCAGGTAGCCTTGTCGGGAATGGCCCGACCCGTGTCGACGCGACGCCAAACAGGCCCGTATGGCTCCTGGCGCTCGCCTGTCACGGCCGACGCGATCGTCGCCGGGGTCATTGGACTCGGCCAGATCCAGCTCGACGGCGATGACATCTATTGGGTCGAACAGCGGCCCGCCGAGGCCGGCCGCAATGTCGTTGTCCGGCGCCGCCCTGGCGGCAGCATCACGGACATCACACCGGCGGAGTACAACGTGCGCACCCGCGCGCACGAGTACGGCGGCGGTGCCTACCTGGTGCGCGAGGGCACCGTCTGGTTCTCGAACTTCAAAGATCAGCGTCTCTACCGGCAGGATCCCGGGAAATCACCCGTCGCCATCACGCCGGCGCAAGACATCCGGCATGCCGATCTCGTCTTCGACCACCGGCATCAACGATTGATCGCGGTTCGCGAGAACCACACCACCGACTTGCCGTCGGCGGTCAACAGCATCGTCAGTCTCGATCCGATAGGCAAGACGCCGGCGCGAACCCTCGTCCAGGCCAACGATTTCTACGCTTCGCCGCGGGTCAGCCCCTCGGGTACGCACTTGAGCTGGCTGACCTGGAACCACCCGAACATGCCGTGGGACGGAACAGAACTCTGGGTCGCGGAGTTGAGCGAGGACGGGCTCCACGCACCTCGCAAAGTCGCCGGAGGTGAACACGAATCGATCTTCCAACCCGCCTGGTCGCCGGACGGTGTGCTGTTCTTCGTTTCCGACCGGACCAGCTGGTGGAACCTGTACCGCTGGCGCACACCAAATGGCGAACCGGTGGTAGAAACGGCCGCCGAGCTCGGTGCCGGGCAATGGGTATTCGCCATGTCGACCTATGCGTTCGAATCCGAGCGTCGCATTGTCTGCCAGGTCCGATCCAAGGGCGTTGCCCACCTGGCCACCATCGACTCGCAGAGTGGACATCTCCATGCGATCCATACGCCCTTTGCGGCATTCTCGCCGTACATTCAGGCACGCTCCGGGCGTGTGTTCACCATCGCCGGGTCACCAACCGAGCCGATGACCCTCATCGCCCTCGACCTCGAGAGCGGGAGCGTGGAGCTGCTGCGCCGTTCCGCCGAACGCGTCGTCGATCCAACCTATATCTCCGTGCCGAAGGCGATCGAATTTCCCACCGAGGGCGGGGTCACCGCGCACGCCTTTTTCTATCCGCCGGTCAATCCGGAGTACGACGCACCTGCCGGCGAGCTCCCGCCGTTGATCGTTTACGTCCACGGCGGCCCGACGAGCGCGGTGTCGAATGCGCTCGACATCAGCGACCAGTTCTGGACGACCCGCGGCTTCGCCTATCTGGTGGTGAACTACGGTGGCAGCACCGGGTTCGGCCGCGAATACCGGCAACGCCTCAACGGCCAGTGGGGCGTGGTCGACGTCAACGACTCCGTCAATGGCGCCCGTTACCTGATCGAACGTGGCCTGGTCGACCCCAACCGGGTCACGATCACCGGCGGAAGCGCCGGCGGCTACACGGTCCTGCGAGCCCTGACCTCCACAGATTTCTTCAAAGCCGGGGCGAGCCATTTCGGCATCAGCGACCTGGAAGTGTTTCACAGCGACACGCACAAGTTCGAGTCGATGTATGACCAGAGCCTGCTGGGTCGGTGGCCGCAGGATCGACACATCTATCGCGAGCGGTCGGCGATCCACTCCGTCGATCGGATCACCGCGCCCGTGATCCTCTTCCAGGGGTTGGAGGACAAGATCGTGCCGCCCAACCAGGCGGAGCTCATTGTCGCGGCGCTGCGCAAGAAGGGGTTGCCGGTCGCCTACATTCCCTTCGAGGGCGAGCAGCACGGTTTCCGCATCGCGAAGAACATCAAGCGCTCGCTCGAGGCCGAGCTCTACTTCTATTCGAAGGTCTTCGGCTTCCCCCTAGCTGATCCGATCGAGCCGGTGCCGATCGAGAATCTCAAGCAGCCCGCTGGAACGACGTAAGCTCGGCCTTACCTCGCTGCAGGTGCCGGTTATTGGCATGGGCACCTGGCAGACCTTCGATACCGATGACGACCGCGCCCCGATCGTCGACGAGGCGCTCTCGGTCGACATGAACCTCTTCGACTCGTCGCCCATGTACGGTCGGGCGGAGCAGACGTTGGCGACGGCCCTCAAGGGTCGCCGGGATCGGGCGATCATCGCCACCAAGATCTGGACGAGCAGCCCGACCGAGGGGCGGGAGCAGGCCAATCACGCGCTGCGCCTGTTCGGCCGGGTCGAGATCTACCAGGTGCACAACCTCGTCAACTGGCCGGCGCAACTCCGTTTTGCTCGAGCAGCTGAAAGGGGAGGCGAAGGTTGTTGCAGCCGAGGCGACCCACTACGACCCGAGCGGCTTCGACGATCTCTGCGACCTGATGAGCACCAGGCGCCTCGACATGGTCCAGGTTCCATACAACCCGCGTCGCCGCGAGGCGGAGCGCCGCGTCCTCCCACTCGCCGCCGAGCTGGGTCTGGGTGTCCTTACGCATAGTCCCCCCGCTACGGCGTGCTCGAGCGGCCGCCGAGTCCTGAGGTGATCAAGACTTTTGGCGTTCGCACATGGCCCCAGGCCATCCTCAAGTGGGTCGCCAGCGATCCGCGGGTTAGCTGCGTGCTGACGGCGACGAAGACGCGCGGGCGGGCGACCCGCACTGGTTCGATCCGGATCAGCGCGAGCGACGGCCAACCTGTTGCGGTAGCCGCCCAAACTTTTCCGGGCCGCCAAGCCCTCTAATAGGGTGACCGCCATGGTGGAAGAAGAGCAGGGAAAGAAGCTGGATGATTCCACAGCCTTTGAGGCGTCATTGCGGAAATACGCTCGCTCCATGCTCCAGTACGCGGACTTTGTCCTCCATGATCTCAGCGCCGCCGAAGATGCTGTCCAGGAGGCCTTTGTGATTGCCTGGCAACGTCGGGAAAGCTTGCGGGAGGAATCCGCATTCGGCCCATGGCTGCGCCGGATCGTCCTTCGCGAGTGCCTGCGCTGGCGACGGCGTCCATGGGTTCGCTGGCTGACGCTCACGGAGCACGTCGTGAGCCGGGAGCCTCAGCCCGATGCCACGCAGAGTCTGGACGTTGGGCGCGCGGTCGCCAGGCTGTCCCCGCAGTTGCGTGCCGTCATCTTTCTGCACTTCTTCGAAGACCTGACGCTTAAGGCAGTCGCGACCGAACTTCACATTCCAGAGGGCACCGCGAAAACCCGCCTCTATGAAGCGCTACGGCGACTTGAGGGCTCCCTAGCAGGCTATTCGGCGCCCAGCGAGCAGGTGACGCGATGAAGAACGTCGACGAACTCCGCCACTACATTCACGCGCGGGCAGACGCGGTGCCCGAGAGTGAGGCAAGGCACATTCTCGACCGGGCGGCGCGCACCTGGCAGCAGCATCCCGGTCGCTGGCGGCGCCCGCAGGCCGTTCTGGCGCTGGGCCTGGCGCTCGTCACGATCGCGAGCATCGGGTTCGTCCAGATCTGGGCGGTTCAGCATCGCGCGGCTGCGCCGAAGATCCTCCCAACCGTCGTGCCCCAGCATACGTTCATGAAACCCGAAGGGATTGCGATCGGAGCCGACGGTAGCGTGTACGTCTCGGATTACGCGGCCCTACGTGTTTTCCGGTTGCAGACGAATGGGCGCGTCGCGATCGTGGCCGGTAGCGGCACTTTTGCGGAAGGCGGCGATGGTGGCCGGGCGACGAAGGCGGATCTTCAGGCGCCTGCGGGCATGGCCTTCGACCGCCACGGCAACCTCTACGTGGCCGACTTCTGGGGGGATCGGGTCCGGCGGATTGACTCCAGCGGAACCATCGCCACGATTGCCGGGAGCGGTCCGACCGGCCTCAGCCGAAGCCCCTCGCAGCCCGATCCAAACGGCAACTTCTCGGGTGATGGCGGTCCGGCGACCGCCGCCGGGTTCTTCGGCCCGCTCGGCCTGGCGTTCGATCACAGTGGCGCTCTGTACGTGGCGGACTCGAACAATGCTCGGGTGCGCCGGATAACCCCGGATGGGACGGTCACTAGTCTCGAGGCGTGGTCGCTGCCGGTGCGGCCGTGGTTGCCGCGTTACCTGGCATTCGACGCTGCCGGCAACCTGTACGTGGCCGACGGCGCGCCGGTTCCTTCAATGGGTAGCCTGATCGGCGGATGCCGGATCGTCCGTGTCAGCCCAGCTCGAGTCATGACCGTCGTGGCTGGAACTGGCATGTGCGGCTTCGGCGGGGATGGCGGACCGGCCGCCGCTGCCAAGCTCGACAATCCCTCCGGCCTTGCCTTCGACTCCGCCGGGAATCTCTACGTTGCCGACTCGAACAACCAGCGGATTCGGCGCATCGACCGAAATGGACTCATCACAACAGTTGCCGGGACCGGCGCCGTTGGATTCAGTGGTGATGGCAGGCCCGGAACCAAGGCCGACATCTTCGATCCGGTCGGGATCGGCATCGCGGGTGACAAGCTTTACATCGCCGAAGGCGCCGGCCGCCGTCTCCGCGTGCTACAGATTTCGAGCGGCATCATTACAACGGCAGCCAGTTAGATCAGGGCGAGGCGCCGGGTAGCTCCTGCCACGGGGCCACCGACCGATCGTATTCCCAGACGTCCAGCTCTGGAACCTCGAGCCCACGCGCGCCAAGGATCGAGAGGACATGGGCGCGGTGAACGTCGCCGTGGTGGATCGCCTGTGCCATCGGCACCGCCGCCGGCAAACGCCAGCCGTTCGTCGCGGTGACCTCGCGGTCCGGCACGTCCGAGTCTTGGGCTAGCGTCTCCCATTGCGGACCCATGCGTCGGATGCGCTCTGCGAGCTCATCCAGTGGAATCGGCCCATCAGGCATTTGGTCGGGTCGGGTGAAGGCGGCGGCCGCCTCTTTGGTACGGAACGGATGGCGGGTCACGATCGAGAGGTAGCCCTCCTCTGAATCGACCAGGTGCCGCAGTGTTTCGCGAACCGTCCCATAGGTGCCGGGGATGGTGGCGTCCAGGTGGTCGCCGACGAGGCCCTGGCAAAACTCGATCACTCGCAGGGTCGCCCAGGTCTTGTGTCGATACAGCTCGAGGAGCGCACGGTTCATCGTTTTGCCTTCAACCGCCAAGGTACGCCTTCTGGACCTCGGGATTTCGTCGAAGCGCCGCTCCGGTTCCGCTAAGCAGGATGCGGCCGGTCTCGACGACGTAGGCCCGATCCGCGATCTCGAGCGCGCGTAAGGCGTTCTGCTCGACCAGCAGGATGGTGACGCCGTCGTTGTGGATGCGCTGGATCACCTCGAAGACGGTGTCCACCATCTGGGGGGCGAGCCCCAGCGATGGTTCGTCCAGCAGCAAGAGCTTGGGTTGCGCCAGGAGTCCGCGCGCGATCGCGAGGATCTGCTGCTCGCCTCCGGAGAGCTGCCCGGCCGGCAAATCCCGCCGCTGGCCCAGGATCGGGAACTGCTCCATCAATCCCTCGATCTCGCGATGGGCCGAGCGGCCGTCTCGTCGCGCCCACGCGCCGAGCTCGAGGTTTTCGCGGACCGTCAAACGCGCCAGGATCTCGCGCCCCTCCGGTACCTGGACCAGCCCCTGCCGGACGATCCGGTCGGGCGGCGCCGTCGTGAGATCGAGCTCGCCGAATCGCGCCACGCCCGAATGCGGCCGCAGCACGCCCGACAGCGAATTGAGAATGGTCGATTTCCCGGCTCCATTCGCTCCGATGAGGGCGACGATCTCCCCCTTGCCGACGCCGAACGAGACGCCACGCACCGCCTGGATCGCGCCATACGAAACCTGGAGGTCGCGAACATCGAGGAGGGGAGAGGCCGGCTCGGCGGCGACGGCCGTCGAGGTGGCCGCCACGTCCATCTCTTCGGACCCGGGGACGTGCGCCGCAGTCTTCTGGGCCTGGCTCCCGAGATACGCCGTGATCACGGTGGGGTCCTGGGAAACCGTGGCGGGCGGACCGTCCGCGATCTTCCGTCCAAAGTTGAGAACCGCGATGTGGCGGCAGACACTCATCACCAGCCTCATGTCGTGGTCGATGAGCAGCACCGTCAAGCCATCCTGGTTGAGCTGCTGGATCAGCGCGCGAACTCGGTCCTTCTCGGCCGGGTTCATTCCGGCGGCGGGCTCGTCGAGGATCAGCAGATGCGGATTGAGCGCGAGCGCCCGCGCGACTTCGAGCCGCCGCTGGTCGCCGTACGACAGGGTGGCGGCCCGCCGGTCGCCGAACGACTCGGGCGGCAGGCCGACGCGCGCCAGCAGCTCACGTGCCTGCTTCAACCGGAGGTGGTCCTCCTTGAGCAGTGCCGGGATGGGGATCAGCTGCTGCAGCGTGTCATCACGCCGGCGGAGATGCATGCCGACGAGGACGTTCTCGATTGCCGTCAGGTTGCGGTAAAGGCGCAGCGTCTGGAAGGTGCGCGCCACACCCAGGCCCGCGACGGCGTGCGGCGGTCGCCGCGCCAGCTCGGTGCCGTTTCCGCCCCGCTGCAATCGGATGCTGCCCGACTGCGGACGGATGTAGCCGGTTACCAGGTTGACAAGTGTCGTCTTGCCGGCGCCGTTGGGACCGATCAAGCCGAAGATGGTCCCTTCCTCGATCTCCAGCGACACGTCGTCGACGGCATGCACGCCGCCGAACGAACGGTTGACGTTAGTGAGCTGCAGCAGGGCGTTCATGCGCTCTCCAGCGCGTCCACCAGCGAGGCGCGATGATGGCGAGGCCACCCCGGCCGACGATCCCCTGGGGCCGGAAGATGATGACGAGGATCAGGATGACGCCGTTGACGACGTCTCGGTAGGCGGCAAACTGTCGCACGATCTCTGGCAACGCGGTGAGGAAAACCGCGCCCACGATCGGGCCGATCACGTTGGTTGTTCCTCCAACCACGGCGAAGGTGAGGATCTGGATCGTGCGGGTCACGCTGTACTCGGTGGGGTCGACGAAGAAATTGATGTGCGTCTCGAGTGCCCCGGCATAGCCGGCGAGGATGGCGCTGATGATGAAGGCGATCATCTTGTAGACGGGCACGTTGATCCCATTGCTGGAAGCCGCCAGCTCGTCCTCGCGGATCGCCGCCCAGGCCTGCCCGAGCCGCGTCCGCGTCAGCCGCCACACGAGGTAGGTCAGGATTGGCAAAGAGATCAAGATCGGGACAATGCCGCCCAGGGGATCCGCGGTCTCATTCTTCAAGCCCTGGCCTTCACCGGTAATCGGTAGGTTGAGGATGACGCCCAGCCGAAGCGCCTCGACGAAGCCGATGGTGGCGATCGCGAGAAACACCCCGCGCAGGCGCAGCACCGGCAGGCCCACCAGGACGCTGACCGCACCCGCCAGCAACGCGCCCGCCAGCATGTCGAGCGGCAGCGGCGTCGGCAAGTACGTGTTCATGATGACGGTGGTGTAGGCGCCAATCGCCATGAAGCCGGCATTGGCAAGGGTGAGCTGTCCGGAGTAGAACGTGACGAAAATGGCGAGCGCCAGGATGGCGTTGATGCCCATCTGCGCGATCAGGAGCTCGTGCGCGTTGTAGAAGCCGACCGGGTTGGTGAACAGCTGAACGAAGAAGTCCACGCCTGACCTAGCGCGTCACTAGAGTCGTTCGCGCAGACGCGCGCCGAAAAGGCCCTGCGGCCGCACCACCAACATCAAGAAGAGCGCGGCAAAGGCCACTCCCGCTTCGACGTTGCCGCCAAAGCGGACGAAGGCAAAGACCTCGATCAGCCCCAGCAAATAGCCGCCCACAACGGCGCCAGGGATGCTGCCCATGCCGCCGAGGACGATGACGGCGAGACCCTTCAGCTCGACCTGGTCACGGCCGATATACGGACTGATGTCGGAGATCGCCAACCCAAAGAGGATTCCGGCGAGGCCGCCCAAGACGGAGGATACGAAGAGCGTCGAGGCGAAGATCCGATCGACGTTGATCCCCAGCAAGGTTGCCGCCCGGCGATTCTCCGCCACCGCCCGAAGCGCTCGGCCGACCTGCGTGAAGCGCATGACGTAGCCGAGCACCAGCATCAAGACCACTGTGGTAGCCAGGATCCCGAGCTTGGTGCCCTCGATCGTCAGCCCGGCGAGGCGGTAGGTCGGGTCGGGTACCGTTCCTGCCGGAAAGCGGACGGAGTTCGCGCCATCCTGCCAGAGCCAGCTGAAGAAGGTGCCCGGCGTTGCCTGCTCGACGATCGCGACGAAGATCAGGGCCAGCCCTATGGTGGAGATGAGGGCGGCGATGGGCGGGGCGTTCCGGCGGCGCAGCGGGCGCAATGCGACGAACTCGATCAGCACGCCGAGCAGGCCGCAGACGAGGACGGCGATGACCGCAGCGGGCAAAAAGGGCATCCCGTGGATGACGACCAGCGAATAGGTGATGACGGCCCCGAGCATGAAGACCGCGCTGTGGGCAAGGTTGAGGACGTCGAGTACGCCGAAAACCAGCGTGTAGCCCACGGCGAAGAGGGCATAGATCGACCCGATGAAAATCGCGTTGAGGACCTGTTGGGTCAACGCGCTTTCAGCTAGGCTTCACCGACTGCACCAGAGTGAACCCACCGTTGCCGTCCATCTTGATCACCCAGATCGTCTGCTTCACGTCGTGCTTGCTCGTGAACTGGAAAGGACCCAGTGGCGTGTCGATGTTGACCGTCTCCATCGCGTCGCGGAGCTTTGTCCGGTCACCGGCGACGTCGCTGAACGTGAGGTTCGCCCGCTTTGCCGCGTCGGCGAGGATCAGGATCGCGGCATAGCCTTGGGCGGCGAACTGGTCCGGGTCGCTGCTGTACTTGGTGCGGTACGCCTGCACAAATCCCGCATTCGAGGTGAAGGTGTTGTTGATGTACCAGGCGCTACCGCTCTCCGCGCCATTGCCGTCGGCTCCGGCGTTCTTTGAAACTGCTGCGGTGTTGAAGCCGTTGCCGCCAAGAAACTGCCCGGTGAATCCCTGCTTGCGCGCCTCGTGCATGATGTTGGCCGGGATGTTGCCCAGGCTGGTGATGAAGATGACGTCGGGGTTCTTCTGCACCGCCTGCGTCACCGGTGGCGCGAAATCGGCCGTCGCTTTGGGGAAGGGGATCGTGGCCAGCAGCTGGATGCCGTACTGGCCAACCGTGTTGGTGACGATCGTTCCGCCGTCCTTTGAGAACTTGTCGTCATTGGCCACCATCAGCACGGCCGTCTTCGGATGGTGCGCGTCGGCGTAAACCTTGATGTTGGCCGGGATGGCCGACTCCTCTCCGAGACTGTCGCGGAAGACGTACGTGCACGGATCCGTTTTCGGGAAGTTGCAATCGGGGACGATGTGGATGCCGGTGGTGCTGACGGCCAGGATCGGAATCTTGAGACTCTCGGCAAGTGGATGGACGGCGACCGCCGAGTTGGACAGCGTGGGTCCGAGGAGGGCTAACGGCTGGACCTGCTGGAAGAGGGTCTGCGCCACCTGCTGTGACTGAATCTTGTCCGAGGCGTCGTCTCGGGTATCGAGTGCGATCTTGGCGCCGTTCACGCCGCCCGAGTTGTTGATCTTCTCCACGGCCAGGTCCATGCCCTTTTTCGAGCTCGGGCCGTAGACGCCGCCGGCGCCCGTGAGCGAGAGGATCGCCCCGAGCTGGATCGTTTTGCCCTGGTATGAGTTCGAGGTGCTGGTTCCTGTCGTGCTGCTGCCGCCACAGGCGGCGAGGGCGAGCGCGAGGGCGATCGCGATGCCACGAGCCACGTTTCTCATCGAGCTTTCTCCCTCCTTCCCTGTCAGGGAATCTGCCGCACAGCTTAGCGGGAATCGAGCTAGGCTATCCAGCAACTTGCTCCCGCTCTTGGCCTGGATTCAAATTTGCCGGCGCGGTCCAGCTGGCCATCGGCATTGCCAATCTGCCGCTCGCCGCCCGGCTCCAGTACCGCAAGAACCTGGCCGGCGCCTCGGAGATTGTCCGCCAGATCTTCTACGTCCACGCCGCCTACATCGTGCTGGTCGTCCTCGGCTTCGCCGCCCTCTCGCTGCTGTTCCCCGATGAACTCGTCAGTGGCCGGCCGCTCGGCCGGTTTCTGAGCACCTTCCTGGCGATCTTCTGGCTGCTTCGGGTGCCGATCCAGCTCCTCTATTACCCGGCCGAGATCCGACGGCAAAACCGCTTGGCCGACGTTGTCTTTATCGTGGCCTTCGCCTTTCTCGCGATCGTCTTTGGCCTTGCGGCGACGCGATGAGGGTGCTCGCCAGGATGGCGATCGCCGCCGTGTGGCTCTACCAGGGTGGCTGGTGCAAGCTGGTTGCCCCGAATGAGCGACATCTGAGGGTCGTCGCCGATCTGCCCGGTGTCGGCCCGGCCCACGCCAGGAAGGTGCTGGCGATGGTCGGCACCTTCGAGGTTGCGCTGGCGGCCTGGGTGCTGAGCGGTCGCGCGCCTCGGAGCGCGGCTGCGGCGCAGACGGCCCTGCTTGGTGCGATGAATGGCGGCGGCCTGCTCTTCAGCCGCGGCACGATCGCCGAGCCGGCGAACATGGTGACGCAAAACCTCGCGCTCGTCGCCCTGATCTGGAGCACGGCACGGCGGTGAGCGCCTCCACCCCCTGGCAGCGCGGTCGTCTCGATGCGCGTCAGGGCAAGCCCCGACTGCTGTTCGGACAGATGTACGAGGACTGGGACATCGAAGCCGAGGTGCTGCCGGCGTCAGGGCGAGTCTTCTGCATCGCCTCGGCCGGGAGTACCAGCATGGCGCTGGCGGCCCGCGGGCTGGCGGTGACAGCGGTCGACATCAACCCGGCGCAGGTGGACTACGTCCGTTCGCGCCTCAGCGGAGCAGCGCCGCGCGCCGGGATGGCCGACCGGTTCTTCGCCGCCGGCCGGCGATTCCTTCCGCTGATGGGGTTACGTCGATCGAAGATTCGACAGTTCCTCGAGCTGGCCGATCCATCCGAGCAGGTCCGCCTCTGGCACGCCCGCCTCGACACGGCGCGCTTCAAGGCGGCACTGGCGGTGGCGATCAACCCGCTGGCCTTGCGCTCCATCTACAGCTCGACGTTCGTGCGGGTGCTCCCCAAGCGCTTCGATCGCATCATCCGGGCGCGGCTGGAGCGCTGTTGGGCCCTCCATCCCAACCGGACCAACCCTTACGCCTGGCGGTTCTTCCTCGGGACCGATCCTCCGGATTACGCGGCACCCCCGATGGCTGCAGAGCGGATCGAGTTGGTGTGCGCCGATGCGGCGGCCTATCTCGAGAGCTGCCCGCCGGCCTCCTTCATCGGGTTCAGCCTGTCGAACATTCTGGACGGCACGGAGCCGGCCTACGGCGAGCGCCTGATGGCGGCCGTCCGCCGCAGCGCGCAGGCTGGAGCTGTGGTGGTGCTCCGCAGTTTCATGGAGCCGCCGCTGGGCGAGTCGACGGAATGGGCGGCGCGCGACCGCTCGATGCTCTGGGGCCGGCTGACAGTCGAGAAGGTGCATTGATGCTCTATCGCCTTCGCCGCCACCCGCTCGCCATCAGCGCCTTCTTCACGCACTCGCTCGTCCTCACCTACGCCTACCCGGCGAAAACGCTGCAGCAACTCCTCCCACCGGGACTGGCGGTCGACACCTACGGTGACTACGGGTTCATTGCCATTGCGATGGTGCAGACCCGGCGCCTGCATCCCGCGTTTCTGCCGTCGGCGTTGGGGGTCGATTTCTTCTTGACCGGGTACCGCCTGTTCACCCGGTACTCTTCCAAGCTCTCGCTCCGCGGGTTGAGGATCCTCCGTAGCGACACCGATCGGCGGCTGATGGCGGTTGGCGGAAATCTCCTGACGCATTACGGCTACGTCCATTGCCGGGCCGCCATGGTGACCGATGGTGACCGCCTCCACGTCACGGTGACCAGCCCGGGCGCGGCGGCGGATCTCGACGTGGTGGCCGACCTTTCGAGCCGGCCCGCGCCGCTGCCGGCGGGCTCGCCCTTCACCAATCTCGAGGACGCGCGCCGCTTCGCAGGGCCGCTGCCGTACACCTTTGACTACGAGCGGGAGACCAACTCGATCGTGATGATCAAGGCCACCCGCACGCACTGGGAGCCGCAGCCGATTTCCGTCGTCGTGCGAAAGGCCACCTTCCTCGAACACCCGCCGTTCAACACGGTCACACCGATCCTGGCGAACGCCTTTCACGTCGAGAACGTGCCCTACCGGTGGGAGCGCGGGGTCGTGGAGAGGCTCAGGGAGGCCGCGTGAACTCTGCCGTCGATCGAGTGACGCGCGGCCCATTCGACGGAGTCCTCCAGATCGTCCGCTACAACTGGAGTCTCTACGTCGCCGCGATCTTCGGCTCCCTGCTCGTCGTTGGGCTGGTCGTTGTGACGCATCCGCCGACCGTGCTCGCGGGGTTGTTGATTCTCGGCGCGATCGCGGCGCTCGTCGGGCTCGCGCTCTCCCTCGCCGTCTCGCACTATGTGTACGATCGCTCGGACCTCTACCGGTGGCAATGGATCCGCGAGCGGATCGCACCGAATCCGGGGCACGTGGTGAACATCCACGCAGGGCTGGACGAAACAAGCCTGGCGCTCCAGGAGATGTATCCCGCCGCCGAGGTGACAATCCTCGACATCTACGATCCAGTGGAGATGCCCGAGCCGTCGATCGCGCGGGCGCGGCGTAAGGCGCGCTCCATGCTCGCCTCGGTCGACGCCGACTTTCGGAAGCTGCCGCTCCAGGCCGCTGCCGCCGACCTCGTCACGGTGATCTTCGTTGCCCACGAGCTGCGCCGCCCCGCCTCGAAAGAGGCCTTCTTTCGCGAGCTCGCACGCGTGATCAAGCCGGGTGGGAGGGTCCTGCTCGTCGAGCACCTACGCGACGCCTGGAATCTTTTGGCCTTTGGGCCGGGGGCATTCCATTTCTTCCCGCGATCGGAGTGGTTGCGCGTGGCCGATGCGACAGGATTCCGGCTCAGCGAGGAGATCTCACGGACGGTCTTCGTGCGCGCCTTCGTCTTTGTGCAGGCCTGACCGCTGTTCCGCGCGCGCCTTCTCGAAGCACGAACGGCAGAGCTTGATCGCGGTCAGCGGTCCACGCTCCGCGAAGACGCGCCGCCCACAATGCGTGCACAGATACTGCTGCTTGGGCATCCGATAGATAGGTTATCCCGTCGCGCCCAAGCGCCGGACGAGTGCCCGCTCCTTCGGATCGGTCAGTTGCTGGGGGCGGTTGGTCAAGTAGGCAATGAACGTCTCGGGCTCGAGCCGGTGACGCGTTCCGTCCAGTCGGAGGTAGACCTCCTCTGCGGCGAGCTCGGCATTCACGGGCTCGCCCTCTTCCCGGGCCGCGAAGAGGCCGAACGCGATGCGCCAGCGCAGCTGGTCGCGACGATTGGTTTCTAACATCGGGACCCGGATGTCATCGGCGTGGATCGCGTACTCGCGAGCCAGGTGCCAGACCTGGAGGCGCAGCGGGTAGCGGCCGACACTCGTCTCGATCCGCCCATCGACACCGATCTTGCCCCAGGCCCAACGGACGAGCGCCTGCCGCGCCTCCCACTCCTGCAGCACCTCCAGCGGGCTCATCGCGCGGCGAAGCCGTACGCCACGGCCGTTCCATCCACCGAGGCCGTCGCTGGCAGGCAGCTCATCCAACGTCCCGTCCAGGCAGGCCTGGTTGTAGACCTCGTCGGTCGACAGATGGGCGACCACGTCCTTGACGCTCCAGCCGCGACAGTGGCTGCGCGCCGACCAACCCTGCTGG
The DNA here is from genome assembly GCA_035544955.1 of Candidatus Dormiibacterota bacterium. Taxonomy (NCBI): domain Bacteria; kingdom Bacillati; phylum Candidatus Dormiibacterota; species Candidatus Dormiibacterota bacterium. The sequence goes on along the minus strand of DASZZN010000044.1, from coordinate 15,893 downwards.
TCGAGGGCGCGAAGGTGGGTCCGGAGTCGCGCAACCTCCCGGTCGTAGACGGGGAAGGGATTAGCGCTTCTTGGGTCGAGGGCTCTTGCGCTTGGCGTTGGCGGGTTTCCCCTTCGACGCGGGCTTCGGCTCTCGAGGGCCTTCGATGGCGGCGAGTGCGGCCAGCGCAATGTTTGTCTCGGCTGAGGTCGTCTCCGTCGCCATTTCCGCGCCTTCGAAGAATCGGGCCTCGACTCTTTCGGCAAAGCGCTCGATGGCGTTTTCTTTATGCGGCGGCTTTACCGGACTGGCGGTACTCGCCTTCTTTGGGGCCGATTTGCTCGTCGCAGGCTTCTTCGCCATCACGGCAATTCTAGGGCGATGCGCTGGCAGTTGCCACGGGTGTCGGTGTTGGGGTCGGTGCTGGAGTCGGTGCTGGAGTCAGGCTGGGACTCGAGCTCGGTAGGATGCCGCTCGGGACGATCGAGGGAACAGGCGACAGCACGTCGCTCGGGGAAGGCGATGGGGTGGCGGAGGGTGTCGGGGCTGCCTTGCATTCGGTGCCGGGCAGGTAGAGCTCCTTCTCGGAACTGGTGCTGGCGGCTGACGGCGAGGCGGATGGGGACGCCGATGGCGAAACGTTCGCGCTATTCGCGCATGGCGGTCCGTCGACGAGGCCGTCGGGACGCTTGAACGCTTCAACGCTGAAGTGCGCCTGGGTCAGGCCGTTGTTGATGAAGTCCTTGAGCACGGAGCTTCCGACCATGCTGCCGTAGACCCCGTTCATGTCCTGGTTTCCCGGACCGGTATGGCCGACCCAGGCGCCGATCACCAGGTTGGGCGAGTAGGCCATCATCCAGGCGTCGCGGTAGTTGTTCGTCGTCCCCGACTTCCCGGCGAACGGCTTGTTCCATCCCAGATTCCACTGGCTCGCGTAGTCCTTGAGGATGAACGTGATCAGGTAGGCCTCCTGGGCGCTGATCACCTGCTTGGCCGCGGGCGCGTTCGGCTTGTCCAGCGTGTTGCCAGCTTGGTCTTTCACCTCGATGACGGACACCGGGTCGTGGCGCATGCCGCCGCTGGCGAAGACGCCATACCCGACGGCATGGTCGAGCATGCGCACCTCGCTCGATCCGATGGCCGTGGTCACCTCGCTCTTGAGCGTGTTTGTGATGCCCATGTCGTGGGCGAAATTGACGACGTTGTCGACGCCCGTGGCCTGCATCGTTTCGAGCGCCGGGATATTCCGGGACAGCAGCAGCGCCCTGTGCGCCGTGATCATGCCCATGTCGCGGTAGTCGAAGTCATGGAATTGCCCGTTGGCGAAATGACGCGAGGTATCGTCGAGCATGTTGCCCATGGTGAGCCTGTGCGACTTGAACGCCTGCTCGTAGGCGTACGGTTTGAACGACGAGCCCGGTTGCCGCAGCCCGGTCACGACATTGAACTGGCCTTGGATGTTGTTGTTGAGGAAGTCGGCTGAGCCGACCATCGCCAGAATCTGGCCCGTCTTGGGGTCCATCGCGAGGAAGTCACCGTTGTCGGCGCCCAGCGGCCCCAACTTCTGCTGACCGACGGCCACCGCCTGCTCGGCGGCCTTCTGCAGGTTGAGGTCGAGCGTGGTCGTGACCGAGAAGCCACCTTTCGCGACGGCCGACGGGCCATAGCTGGCTTCGAGCTGCTCGAACACGTAGTCGACGAAGTGCGGCGCCTGGCTGCTCCGGTTCTCCTTGAAGACAAAGTTGAGGGGTTCGTTCTTGGCCTGGTCAGCCTGGGCGCTGGTGATCATGCCGCTGTTCACCATGGCGTCGAGCACGATCGCCTGCCGCTCGAGCGCGCGGTCCTTGTGCAGTGCCGGATCGAAATAGGTTGGGCCGTTCGGCAGGCCGGCGAGCAGCGCGGCCTCACCCACGGTCAGGTCCTTGGCGTGCTTTCCGAAATAGGTCTCGACGGCTGCCTCGACGCCGGTCGCACGATGCCCGTAATAGATGCTGTTCAGGTACAGCCTCAGGATGTCGTCCTTGCTGTACTTCGATTCCAGGGCGGTCGCGACCATCGCCTCGCGCAGCTTGCGCAGGATCGACTTCTTCGGGGACTGCAGGATGGCAATCTTGGCCAGTTGCTCGGTGATCGTGCTGGCCCCCTGCTGCGGACGGCGCGTGATTACGTCGATGATGCCGGCCTTGATGACGCGGCCCCAGTCGACACCGTGGTGCTGGTAAAAGTGCTTGTCCTCGACCGCGATCGTCGCGTTGACGAGGTTCGGACTGATCGCCTTCAGGTCGACCGGGATCACGCGAACGCCCTGCGCGTTGCGCTGCTCGATCAACTGGTGGTTGCGGTCGAAGATCTGGATGTCGCCCCCGGCCAGATCCAGCCGGCTGGGATCGGGCAGGGTGGCGAAGGCGTAGGCGAAGGTGCCGAGCACCAGCAACAGGATCAGGCCAAAGACGATGCCCGCCAACACCAGCCAGTTGCGCCGGATCTTGAGCCATTCGAGCCTGTCATCAAACCAGCCGGGCCGCCAGCCGGCCGGCTTGGCCGCCGAGGCGCGCTGGCGTGCGCCTCCAGATGGGGAGGCGGACTCAGGACCCTGCGCGCCCCCATTGGGGGAGGGATCGTTATTCCCACCCTGCCCGGCTCCAGAGGGAGGCTCGGGTGCCGGTGGCCGCGGGCCTGTCGTGGGCCCGCTCTGAGGTGGAGTCGGTGCGCCCTTGTCTATCGCTTCTTCGAGACGGCCGCGTGCCCGCGCTCGTGCGGGGTGCTCGACCCGCTTACGAGCCGGCGTGCATAGCCGGCAGCCAGGGCGGTCAGCGCGGCCTCTGCGGCGCTGACCAGCAGCCGCCGCCCGATGCTCTCCTTGGCTTGGACTTCGACTTTCTTTTTACCGTCGGCCTTGACGATCCGCTTCTGCGCGGAGGCCCATGCCTTGGCGTCGTCGCGGAAGTCCCCCAACCGGTCGCGCAGGTCATTCAACTTGAGCCGGCGAACCAGCTGCTCGGCGGTTGAGCGGCGGCGTCGCTGCCGGTAACCGAACACCGCAAAGCCGGTGACGGCCAGCACCAGGGTGCCGACCGAGAGCTGGAGGATGCGGTTGGTCTGCAGCTGCGTCTTGATGTCGAGGTTGCGCTTGGCGCGCAGCTGGAGAGCCTCGAGCGTCTCCCCGAGGTGGGCGCGCGTCTGCTCTACTTCCCGTTTCGCTTCAGTACTTGTTTGGCCCACTCGGCATCCTCCTTCAGCGTAGTCATCGTCTTGGGTGGCGGTCCGATCTTCAGCATGCCCTTTCCGACCAGGCCGAGGATGACGGCAAGCACGAGGAAGAGAACGGTCTCGATGCCGGCGACGAGCGCGTGCGCCGGAATAATGAGGGCGATCGTGACGAGCAGCATGATGAAGAAGAGCAGCCCGCAGAACGCCGCGGTCCCCAGGAAGATCGCCGCCTTGAGGTTGCTCTGGAGCATCTCCTTGAGCTCGATCTTGGCCAGCTGGATTTCCTGCTGGACCAGGCGGACGGTGTCTTCGACCGCCAGCCGAGCAAGATCGATCAGGCCACGCGTGCCATTTCCGTTTGTCGCCGTCCGCGCCGATTCCGTGGCCGAAGCCCGGGAAGCAGAATCCATCCGAAGCCCTCCTTCCGTCCTGTCGCCGCCGTCTAGAGCCATGCTAGAACGTAAACATTATAGCGTGCCTGTCAACTTTACGTTAAGCTAACTGCGATGGAAAACGATCCCGTGATCCCGAACCCCGGCCAAGCCGCAGGTGGGCTTCAAAGGGCCCTAGGGCGGCAACGTCTCAAACGCTCGTGTGGCACGTCCCGCGCCACTCGCGTGGGGCGACGCCCCGAGCCAGGCTTCCGGCGGCCGTGATCCATCGGATCCCTGGCGTGCGCGGCGCACAGGCATACCTGCACCAGGGCGCCGAGGGTATCGCCGTCATCGACCCTGGCTACACGGGCAGCTTCCGGGCGGTCTGTCGATTCGTCGAGCAGCAGGGCCTGGGCGCGATCGATTGGGTCATCCTCACGCATCACCACATCGATCACGCGGGCACCGCGCTCGCCCTCTGCCAGGCGACGGGCGCGCGTCTCGCCGTGCACCAGGCCGACGCGCCATACCTGCAGCCAGGCCGGCCAAGGGAACGCATGACGTTGTGGGGCCTGGCCGACCGACTGCCACCAGGGCTGGCCAGGTTCGTCGTCACCTGCGCGGGCCGGGCGGCGCGTCTGCTCGAGGACGGCGAAACCATCGCGGGGCTGACCGTGGTCCACGGGCCAGGACACACGCCGGGCAGCATCGGCCTTCACTCCGAATCGGAGTCCGCGCTCTTTCTCGGTGACATCCTGAACAACGAACGCGGCATCCGCACCCCACCCTGGAACGTCAATCATTCGCATCAACGGGCCATGCGCGCGCCGCAGCGGCTGGAGCCGCTGCACTATGAGCGCGCCTACTTTGGCCACGGGCCGGCCATTCTTGCCGGTGCCGACCAGGCGGTGCGCGCCTTCCTCGCGCTCCGCAAGACGGCCGCGGCGTTGCCGGGCTAGCGCAGCAGGCTCACGCCGTCGACCGGTCCAAGGTCGATGCCGAGCACGGCGGCGATCGTCGGCGTCCAGTCCGCGAGATGGGGTCGCCCGGCGCTGATCAGCCCGGCGATTTGCGTGACGGCGGGGTGCCCACCACCGACCAGCGCGACCGTCCGCGCGGTCAGCGGGCCGCCGTGGAACCCCCCGGCAGGAAGCACATCGTAGGCGAAGATCCGGCCAGGTTTGGCACCGACCATCAGGACAGAATCACTGATCGCCACGCAGCTTTCGACGCCCGCCATCCGCTGCTGGGCCCCACTCGCTTGTGCGAGGTCGACACCGGGCACGACGTGAACCAGCGCGGCGCCACCGTCCGGGATGTATACGTCGAACCAGCCATCCACATTGTCGTCGAGCGGGTTGATCGGTGCGGAGGCGTTCCTCGACTGCATGTCGTGGTCAGACACGATGATGATGACCGTGTCCGCCCAGCTAGCGGCGAGCGTGTCGAGCAGCTCGCCGACCAACTGATCCGTGGCCTGGTAGCACGCCCGGGCTGCTTGACTTTCCGGCCCATAGTCGTGCCCGGCCGTGTCCGACTCGTTGAAATGTCCAAAGACGAAGGCATTGGCTTCCTCGCGTAGCGCCTGCAACAGTTGTGGTCGAACGGCGGCATTGGTGGGATAGCCGTGCGCGTCCACCGGCGTTCCGGGTGGGATCGCGCCGTCCGGCGGCCAGCGAACGTCGGCCGATCCGGTACACAACAGGCCTCGGTCGTCGGCGACGATGGCCGCCGTCCGCATGCCGGCTGCGCGGCAGGCGTCAAAGATCGTCGGTACGCGCGGCGTTTCGAAACCGGCCCACTCCGGCAGCCTGGCGAAGCGCCAGGCCGTGGTTCGTACCCCGTGAGTCGGCGGCTTGCAACCGGTCAGCAGAGTGCAGAACCCCGGATCGGTTGAGGAGGGGAGGTCGGTCAACCCACCGGCGGGGGCACGTCCGCCTCGCTGCGCCAGATCCCACATTCGCGGCGTCAGAGCCGCCGTGACGGCGCGATGCGGGAAGCCATCCAATCCGAGCAGGACCACGCGGGTCATCGGCCTATTCTGACGTGCGTGCTCCCGCCGGTATTCCGCAAAGCGCTCGATGGCGCGGATGAATTGCTGGTGAGCTCGCGCGAGGATGGGCGCGAGCGCGCGGTCCGCGTCTGGTTCATCGTCACCGCCGAGGGCGACATCTATCTCTTCAATTACGCCTACGCGGTGCGCGTGGCGCGCTGGCGAAACGATCCTTGGGTTCGTTTGACGGTTCCCGGGGTTGGTCCGTCGGTGGAGGGACGGGTGCTGTTCACCGATCCTACCGAGCTCGCTGCCGCCGTCCAGGACCAGGTCGTCGAGCGATGGGGGATGTGGGGCGCGACCACGCCGGAGGGGCTGCGGCGGATGGTTCGAGATGGCTCGCACGTCCTGGTGCGGGTCGAGGTACCGTAGGAGAACGACGATGAAGTTCGGCCTGATCGGTGTTCCCTCCAGCGCCGGCGCCCACGGTCCGGGCCAGGAGAAGGCGCCCGCCACGCTCCGCGAGGCCGGGTTGCTCGGCGCGCTCCGGGAAACGGGCCTGGAGGTGGAGGACCTCGGCGATCTCCCGGTCGTTCGCTTTTCGCCCGACAAAGACAACCGCAAGCGACAGAGCCAGCCCCGGGTGGTCAAGGTCGCACGACAGGTCGCCGACGTCGTCGCCGGCGCGGTCGAGCGCGAGCTCGTTCCGCTGGTCCTCGGCGGCGACTGCACCATCACCCTCGGGGTCGTCGCTGGATTGTTGCGTCACCAACCCGACCTCGGCCTGATCTATGTCGACGGCGATGCCGACCTGACGACGCCGGAGACGACACACTCGGGCATCCTCGACTCGATGGGGATGTCGCATCTGATCGGCAGTGGTGATCCCGAGCTGGCCCACATCGGGCCTCGATTCCCGCTCGTCCCGCAAGACCGGATCGTCCTCTTTGGCTTTCAGCCCTACGAGATCGAGCCGGCGGAAGCTCGGCTGCTCGAGACGTCGGCGATGCTGCAATATCCGGTTACCTCGATGGACGACCGACCGGTCGAGCAGGCGGCCGCCGCCCGGGCGCGGCTCGAGGAGCGGGCACGGGCGATCGTCGTGCACTTCGACGTCGACGTGATGGATTCGGCCGAGATCCCGCTAGGGAACTGGCCACACTACGATGCGCTGTCGTTCGGCGACACGATGCGCTGCCTGAGCGTGTTCGTCGCATCGCCCAAGCTGGCCGCGCTGGTCGTGACCGAGATCAATCCGGACCACGATCCGGACGGTCTACTGGTGCGGCAGTTTATCGACGCGTTCGCGGACGCGTTGCGGCCGGTCGCGGCGAATGCCGCGCGCCGCTAGCAGGCCGAAGCCGAGCAGCAGTAGGGCCGCCCCGATCGGGAGTTGCGGGCCGCCGCCACCGGAGGCGAGCCCGCGAACGGGCGGGCTGGTGGGAGTGGGCGCCGCCGCAGACACGATCACCGACCCGGTCATGCTCGGATGGATGGCGCAGTGATAGGTAAAGGTCCCGGCCGTCGGGAAGGAGACCGCGCTGCTGGTGCTGCCGGGCGCGATGTTGCCGGTGTTCCAGACGCCGGTGTCGGAAGTCGAGGTGTGCGTCGGCGCGGTGGCGTTGGTCCAGGTCACGGTCGAACCGGCGGTGATGCGGATGGGATTCGGACTGAAGCACCAGGTTGGAGCCGTCGCGCAGTTGACGATCTGCGCCGGTGAGTTGGCCGCGCTTGCCGCCAGCGGCTCCAACAGCAATCCCGGGATGACGATGGCGAACGCCAGGAATACTCTTCGCATGGATTGACCTCCCCCTGGAGACTCTTCGAATGGATTACGCGCGCGCGTTACGCGCGTTCGGGCGACCGGCCTACGAGAGCAGCTCTCCGTGCACCGACATCGTCTCGGGCGACGGGTCGACGCCCAGCTCTTCCGACAGGAGCGTCCTACACCGCTCGAAGACCCGCAGCGCTTCGGCGCGGTCACCCAGCTGTGCGTGCAGCCGCATGAGCCGCTGGTAACCGCGCTCGCGGTAAGGCTCGAGCTCGATCACCTCATCGGCATGGGTCAGTGCGAGCGTGAGCTCGCCGTTCCAGGCAAGTGCGTCGATCAGGCAGTCAAGCGCGCGCACCCGCTGGGCGTGCAGGATTCGGCGCCGGCCGTGGATCCACGGCTCGTCGTTACCTTCGAGAAATGGCCGTCGAAGGATGGTCGCGGCCACGACCGCATCACCGTAAGCGGTGTTGAAGGACCCCGCGGCGGCGGCGCTCTCAGCGCTGTGCAGGCTGTGCCTGGCAATCTCGAGGTCCACCCACGAGCCCGGCAGCAGGCGCATCCAGTAGCCGCCATCGGTCGTCGTCAGAACAGCGCGGCCGTCCAGGCCGATGCGGCCGAATGCGGCACGCAGCTTGCTGATCAACGCTGTGAGCCCGGAGTCCCAGGCGGCAGCGAGAAGATCGCCCCAGATCGCCTGCGCCAGCTCCTCACGCGGTACGGCTCGCTCGCGCTCGCACGCCAGATAAGCGAACGCGAGGCGTCCCTGGCGAAGCGGCATGTCGCCGCCGCCCAGGAAACGACCGTCGAGCTCGATGCTGAGTTGCCCCGCCAAGTAAACCCTCAGCACCCCCAAGGATTCCTCAAGGTCGCATTGCGATAATCGGCCAAATTCAGTTGGAGGTGCTCGACCATGGCAGTAAAGATAGTGATCCGCGCGACTCTAAAGGGGAACGATGTGGGAGCGATTCGGAAGATCCACGACGAGGTGACCGCAGCCACGCGCCACATGGCGCAGGAGGCGGGCGACATCTCACATCACGTCTACCTCAACCCCCGGAACCCTAGCGATTTCCTGGGCGTCGACGAGTGGAAATCGCCGGAGGCAGCGGCCGCGTTCGCCTCGAGTCCGCAAATCATCGAGTTCTTCGGCCGTCTGTTCGAAGGGGCGCCTGAGGTCACCGTTTGGGCCGACTCCGGCTGGAACCAATGGTGAGCCCGGGGGCCTATCCTGTTCGTCAGCGATGGTGATGCGAGTGCGCTGCGACTGCGGCTGGGCGGTCGAGTCGGCGAACGAGGACGAGCTCGTGGCGGAGGTGCAGCGGCACGCGAAGGAGGTCCACCACCTCGGCGTGACCCGCAAGCAGGCGCTGTCCCTGGCGGTGCCGGTGGAGCAGCACTCCTAAACCGACCCCCCACCCCGACTCTTCCCCACAAGCACGGTGGGGGAGGGCCGGGGGGTTACGCCCGGTTCAGCTTTTCCAGGATGACATCGTGGAGCAGCCCGTTGGTTGCCAGGGCGTTTCCTCCGGCGTAGGTCCGATTTCCCTTGAGGTCCGTCAGGCGTCCGCCCGCCTCCTCGACGAGGATCAGCGGCGCCGCGAGGTCCCAGGAGTAGAGCTCGGGCTCGAACATCGCTTCGCCGGCGCCCTCCGCCACCAGCGCGTAACCCCAGAAGTCGCCGAACCCGCGGTCGCGCCAGGCGCCGCTGACGACCGCATCGAAGCCGCGCTCCTTGCCCACGGCGGCGAAGGCGCTGCGCGAGGCGTAGAAGACCTGGGCGTCCTCGAGCTGCGAGATCTTCGACACCTGCAGACGTCGCTTGCCGGCCCAGGCACCGCCGCCACGCACGGCGTGCCAGCGCTCATGCATCGCGGGCGCGGACATCAGGCCCACCTCCAGCACGCCCGCGCGCTCCAGCGCGATCAGCGTCGCGAACGCCGGGACGCCGCGCAGGTAGCTGTGGGTAGCGTCGATCGGATCGATGATCCAGCGGATCTCCTTGTCGGACGTGCGGTCGCCGTATTCCTCGGCGAGCACCCCATGCATCGGATATTTCTTTTCGATGCGCTCCCGCAGCTCCAGCTCGATGGCGGTGTCCGCCTGGGTCACGAAGGTGCGGTCCGGCTTTCGATCGACCCGCGGGCGACGGCGAAAATATCGCATCGAGATGCGGTCGGCGGCGTCGGCCAGCTCCAGGGCGAAGGCGAGGACCTCGTCGCGCTCGCTCAGGACCGGATCCTCTCACCAGACGGGTCGTAGAGCGGTTCGCGCGCCACCGTCGCCGGCACCCAGCGCCCGAACACCTGGACCTCGGCGGTTGTGCCCGGCGTCGCCTGATCCGACGGCAGGTAGGCGTAGGCGATGCTGCGATCGATCGTGTAACCGAAGCCTCCGCTGGTCACGCGCCCGGCGACGCGAGCATCGATCCGCACGGGCTCGCCGCCCAGCGCGATCGCGCTCCCATCATCGAGGAGCAATGGACGCAGCCGCCGGTTGACCCCATCCGCCTTCGCCTGGAGGAGGGCGTCCTTCCCGATGAAGTCGACCGCCTTGCCAAGGCGCACCGCGAATCCGAGGCCGGCTTCATAAGGGTTGTCTTCTGGGGTGATGTCGCTGCTCCAGACGCGGTAGCCCTTCTCCAGCCGCATCGAGTCGATGGCACGATAGCCGCCCGCGACTAGCCCGAGCGGCGTGCCCGCCCGCCAGAGCGCATCCCAGAGCTCGAGCCCGCGGTCGATCGGGCAGTACAGTTCCCAACCGAGCTCGCCGACGTAGGTCACGCGCAGTGCCGTGCAGGGCACCGTCGTGACCGTGATCTGCTGCGCCGTCAGGTAGGGAAACACGTCGTTCGACAGATCGGCGTCGGTGAGGGGCTGCAGGATGTCCCGCGCTCGTGGGCCCCAGAGGCCGAGGCAGGCACGGGCGGCGCCGACATCGTCGAGGGTGACCGAGCCGTCCCGCGGATCATGCTTGCGCATCCAGCTGAGGTCGTGGTTGCCGAAGGCGGTCCCGGTGACGATGAAAAACCGATCCTCGTCGAGCCGCGTCACCGTGAAGTCGCACTCGATCCCGCCGCGCCGGTTCAGCATCTGCGTGTAGGTCAGGCTTCCGACGGGGCGATCCATCTCGTTGTCGCAGAGGCGCTGCAGAAAGGCGAGCGCACCGGGACCGCTGACCTCGATTTTGGCGAAGGACGTCTCGTCGAAGAGGCCCGCGTGTTCGCGCGTTGCGCGGTGCTCAGCTGGGATGGCGGGTGACCAGTGATGACCGGCCCAGCCCGCCGGCCGCTGAAGCCCATCCATCGCTGCCGCATTCGGCGCAAACCAGTTGGGTCGCTCCCACCCGGACTTCTCGCCGAAGCAGGCGCCGAGCTCGGTCAATCGCGGATAGGTGGGCGAGAGGCGAAGCGGCCGTCCCGCCCGGCGTTCCTCGTTCGGATAATGGATATCGTAATAAGTCGAGTACACCTCGACCGTGCGCGCCAACGTGTAGTCGCGGCTGCGATAGGCATCGCCGAACCGCCGCAGGTCCATCTTCCAGAGGTCGAGGCTGGGCTCACCGTCGGCGATCCATTCCGCCATCGCCCGGCCCATCCCGCCCGCGCCGGCGATCCCGTGGGCACAGAAGCCCGCCGCGACATACAACCCGCGGACGCTCGATTCGCCGAGGACGAATTCGTTGTCGGGCGTGAAGGCCTCCGGTCCGTTGATCAGCTTGATGACGTCACCGTGCTCCAGCGAGGGCACCCGCGTGATGGCGTTTTGGGACAGCGGCTCGAACCGCGACCAGTCTTCCGGCAGCAGACGATTGTTGAAGTCGGCAGCAATGCCGTCGAGGCCCCACGGTGCGGGATCGCGTTCGTAGCCACCCATCAAAAGCCCGCCCGCATCGCGGCGGAAGTACACGAGCAAGTCGGGATCGCGCATCGTCGGAAGCTCCTCGGGAATCTCGTCCTTGATGCGCGCCAGCAGGTATTGGTGCGCCATCGGAACGATGGGAAGCGTCAACCCGGCCATCGCGCCGATCTCGGGCGCGTAGATCCCTCCGGCGTTGACGATGACCTCGGTCTCGATCGAACCCCCCTCGGTGTCGACGCCACGCACCGCGCCGCGATCGACCTGGATTCCGGTCACGCGCACGCCCTCGAGGATCCGGGCGCCGCCGCGCCGCGCACCTTCCGCGAGCGCCAAGGCCAAGCCGCTGGGATCGAGGTAGCCGTCGGTGGGGAGGAAGGCCGCGCCCATGACGCCGGCGAGCGTCATCAAGGGAAAACGCCGCTGCGCCTCGCCGGCGCTGACGAGCTCGAGCGGCAAGCCGAAGCTGGTCGCCCAACCGGCCTGGCGCTCCAGCTCCTCCATCCGCTCGCGCGATGAGGCCAGCCGCAGGCTGCCCACCGGGCGCCAGCCGACGTCGACACCGGTCTCATCCTTGAGCCGCGCGTAGAGCGCGACGCTGTCCATCATCAGGCGGGTCAGCGGCATGGTGGAGCGGAGCTGTCCCACCAGGCCCGCCGAGTGGAAGGTCGAGCCGCTGGTGAGCTGGGCCCGTTCGAGCAACACGACATCACGCCAGCCGCGCTGGACCAGGTGGTAGGCAATGCTGGTACCGCCGACGCCTCCGCCGATGATGACAACCCGAGCGCGACCGGGCAAGGTCACGCGGTGGCCTGCTCCAGCCAATCGCCAAAGCGTGGATCCGCGGCGCCGGTAAGCAGGCGGTCGAAGTGTTTGGCGGCGTAGGCCGAGAAATCGAAGTCGAGCTCGGAGATCGCCTGCTGCAGCACGCCCCACATCGCTTCGCGGTAGTCGGACATCAGGCGCATCAGCTTGAGACGGGCGTGCTGGGCGCTGGCGACTCGGCCGAAGTAGGCGGCCAGCAACCGGGCCTCGTCGTCCTCGGTCAATTGATGGTTGACGGCGAAATTGCCGAAATCGAAGAAGCGGTCACCCATCCCGGCGTACTCCCAATCGACGATCCGGATGGAAACGCCGTCATCGATGAAGTTGGCGTTCAGCAAGTCGTTGTGGCAGAGCACGGGCGGCTGCGGCGACAGCGCGCCTTCGATGGTGACCGCGACCGCCTGGGCGCGCTCGTGCGCCGCCGGCAGGCGTCCACCGTGCCGGGTGGCCATCAGCGCATAGGCCTCGACGACGCGGAAAGGGGAGAACACGCTGGCGATGGAGCCTGCTTGATGGATGCGTCGCAGCGACTGCGCAATTCGCTCCAGCATGACCGGCTCGTGGACCGCGTGGTCGTGGACCGGCCGTCCTTCGATGAAGCGCGTGACCAGCACGCCCTCCGGCTCGACGAAGGCGATCACGTCGGGACCGACCCCGGCGGCCGCGGCGAGGCGGCTGGCCTCGCGCTCGACCCGCCGGTCGATGCCCAGCAAGCTGCCACTCTCGGCGGGAATCCGGACGACGAAGACCTCGCCGTCGACGGCCACCCGGTAGTTCCGGTTCGTGATCCCGCCGGCGAGCGGCTCGGCCGTCCGCGGCCGTCCCCTCCAGCCCGGCACCCGATCCAGGACCGAAGCGCTCAGCAGCTCGACTTCCATCGGTGCATAGCGTAGCGCCGCTGCTAGGCTGGCAAGCATCGCTCCGCAATCAACGGCCCGCCGTTACCGCCAGATCAGCCGTGTCCTCGCCCGACACGGGCTCGGCTTCTTCATCAGCATCACGGGCCTGGAGCGCTTTGTTCCGTTCCAGCGCATCTTCAACCGCAACTACGAGCAGCCGCTCTCACGCCCGGAGCACGTCCGGCGCGCACTGGAAGAGCTTGGCCCAACGTTCATCAAGCTCGGGCAGATCCTTTCGACGCGAGCCGACCTCATGCCCGCTGCGTACCAGGTTGAGTTGGCCAAGCTCCAGGATGCCGCGCCATCACTCAAGACCGGTCTCGTCAACTCGATCATCGAGGCCGAATTCGGGCGGCCGGTTGAGGAAGTATTCGGCAGTTTCGACCCAGTGCCGCTGGCCGCGGCGTCGATCGGGCAGGTGCACGCCGCCACCCTCCCGGATGGGACGGCCGTCGTCGTCAAGGTGCAGCGTCCCGATGTCGTCAGCCAGATCGAGTTGGACCTGCGCGTCCTCCACAACCTGGCCACGACCGCGAGCCGGCGCTGGCCGGTGGCCGAGGAGTACGACGTGGTCGGGCTGGTCCATGAATTCGCACAGACGTTGCGGGCCGAAACGGACTACATCCGAGAGGGCAGGAATGCGGAACGCTTTAGCGCCAACTTCGCCGGCGATGACTCCGTCCACTTCCCGTGTGTCTTCTGGGAGCAGACAACGGCCCGCGTCCTGACGCTCGAGCGGCTCGTCGGCATCAAGATCGACGACCTCGCCGGCCTCGATGCGGCCGGCGTCGACCGTGGTCGGATCGCGATGAACGGAGCCCGGATGGTGCTGAAGATGGTTTTTCGCGACCGTTTCTTTCACGCCGATCCGCATCCGGGGAACTTCGTCATCGAGCCGGACGAGCGGATCGGGGTGGTCGACTTTGGGATGGTCGGCATCGTCGGGCCGCGCATCCAGGAGCAGCTCGTCTGGGCCCTGCTCGCGTACACCAGCGAGGAGCCGGATCGTCAGGTTGACGCGTTGTACGAACTGGGCGTTGCCGGCCACCACGTCGACCGCGCGGTATTGAAGCGGGATGTAGAACACTTGCGGGCTCGCTACTACGGCCGACCGGTCGGTGACATTGCGATCCGCCCAGTCGTCAACGACGTCCTCGGCGTCGTCCGCCGGCATCGATTGCATTTGCCGCCGGGCTACGCGCTGCTGCTGAAAACCGTCCTGATGCATGAGAGCCTCGTGACTCGCTTGGACCCAAGCTTCGAGTTCACGACCGTGCTCGTGCCCTATGCGCAGGGGATGATGGCACGACACTTCTCGCCCTTGGGCTGGGGGCGGTCGGTTGGCCAGGCCGGAATCGACCTCGCACGGCTGGGGGTGGAACTTCCGCAACAACTCCGCCGCCTGCTGAGCTCGCTCCAGCGCGGCGATCTCGAGCTGGCGATCCGGCCCACCGGGTTCGAGCCTTTGCTCCGCCGGCTGGAGCGCATTGCGAATCGCCTGGTGCTTGGTATTGTCACCGCGGCGTTCGTGGTGGCACTCGCGGTCCTGCTCGCCGCTTACCACGTGCGCAGCGATCCCCAAACCGCCGCCATCTTGCTTGCTGGCTTCGTCCTGGCGAGCATTCTGGGCGTGTATGTCGCCTGGAGCATCCTGCGCTCGGGGCGGTCCTAGAAAATCAGCTGGATAGGCTTGTTGGCCACGACTCGCTGGGCCGCGCCGCTGGCATCGACGATGGTGACCGTGCCCATGCGATGTTGATCGAGCGTCCCGACGGCGACTTTGCTGCCGTTCGGTTGCGCGATCACGCTGACCTGGAAGGGCGAGGGGCAGCCGCATCGGTTCCAGACAACCTGCCGGTCCTGCCAGCGAATGACCTCGGCGCCGGTGAAACCGCTGTTGCCCTGAATGCCACCGGCGACCAGGGTGCCATCCCAGGAGAACCCCTGCACCGTGATGCCTGTGACCTGTCCCACCACCGTGCCACTCGGTAACTCCCGGATCAGCGTCGCCGACCCACCGCCCATCTGTTCGGCGATGTAATGGCCATCGTGACTGGCAGCGAACCGAGTCGGTGGGTTGGGGTAGCGCATCTGGTAGATGACGCTGCCATCGGTAAGTGAGATCATGGCGCTGCTCCAGTTGAATCCGTCGGACGAGCCGACGACGACGGCGCGGCCGGTCAGGCCGCTGCAGGCCACAACCGACACGGTCTGGACCGGCTTGCCGCCACCATCCTGGAGCGCGACCGGCCCGACAATATGCACGGTCCCGTCCAGCCGCAGCAGGAGAAGGCTGCGCGTCGCCGATGCCGCCTGGTAGCTGACCCCGCAGAACTGGCGGCTATCGTCGGCCCACATCGCTGGTGAAGCGGCAATGGATCCGGCCATGGTGCCGTCGGCATCGTAGATGTCGGTGCTCGGGGTGATCGCGTTATAGATCAGCCGGCCGTCCGGAGCTTGCAGCGTACCGACCCATCGCGCCGTCTTGAGTCGTTTGCCATTCCAGTCGACGCCATTTGATGCGACAGTTCCCGGTATGCTGTCGCCGCTGTACCAGATGAGGTCTGGCGTCGGCGACGGTGAAGCCGTCGGCGTGACGGAGAGCGTCGGAGTTGGCCTCGACGTCGGCGTCGGCGTGGAGACGATGGGGGTTGGGGTTGCCACGTGAAGCGTGCCGGTGCGAAATGACCAGCGCACCTTGATCTGCTTGTGCTCGCTATTGGACGTCGAACCGCCCTTTTTCTGCTCCCCGGTCTGCTTCGTGTTCTCCTGGCCGTCACCCGCCTGCGCTGAATCGTCCTGGTCCAGCTCCACGTGGTAGAGACTGTTCTCGCGCAGGCCGTGGTAATCGACGATGAAGGTCGTGCCATCCCAACGCGGGTTGTCCAGCGTCACCCCGGCGGTCGGGTCGAGCTTGATCGTCGGATCGTGGGCGGGGCGGCTGAGATAGTCGGCGCGGATCTCGCCGCTGACCGGAACGTTGGT